>JAFGEK010000080.1 GCA_016931625.1 Deltaproteobacteria bacterium
CCATGACAAACTACTACACCTTGCCCATGTTGATCGCGGACATTTACCCGTGCTTATACTGCGGACATATACCGTATCAGTAACAAAGTTTATTGCAAGTGCTTGTCAGTAACAGATAAAAAATATATTATTGGTTACAACTTAAGCATATCTTACCCACGGGAATATTATTCACTCAAAATATCCGGTCTCACAAAATAAAGTTCTATTATTTACAGATATTTATAAACTTACCTTGCACCACAGTTACGCTCAGCGCTATACAATTAGAATAAACGAACCGTGATTATTGGCTATGAATGCTATGATGAAAACGTTGCGACCTCAAAAACGCCGTTTCCCTCGTGCAAAAGAAAAAATCCCTGTACGATTAACTTTTAGTGACGGCAAACGTGAGTTTTTA
Organism: Deltaproteobacteria bacterium; assembly: GCA_016931625.1. Taxonomy (NCBI): domain Bacteria; kingdom Pseudomonadati; phylum Myxococcota; class Myxococcia; species Deltaproteobacteria bacterium. Next base: position 404 of record JAFGEK010000080.1, read on the forward strand.
GCTACTGCTTATACTGCTGATATTAGTTTAACCGGTGTTTTTTTTGCGGCTGAATTTTTCTTAAAACCCGGTTTAGAACTCAATCTTGAATTTAAAATGCCCAACGACGATCGTACAATTAAAGTACGTGGAGTTATAATTCGTGAGGTTCGGTTTCAAAATAAAGCTAGCGCCGGCTCAATATCAGGCTTTGGTATGCGTTTTATTCACTACTATGCTGATGCTAAAACCGCTTTAGCGACCTCATTTTTAACAGTAGAACTTGGAGATTTTATTGAAGATTATGTGAGCAGAAGAACTAAAAAGCCAACATCAAACAATGAATTGCTGCGCGATGTTATTGTAGCTTGGGAAGTAAGTAAAATGAATCTTGAAGGTACTGAAGCTGAATTTATTAGTGATAAGCTACGCCTTGATAGCGAAGGCCGTATTCGAAGAAAAACAATCATGCCTCCTAATAAAGATAATGAAAAAACCAAAAAAAACACGAAGCGTTAAATTATATAAAATTGATACACAATAGGAATTAATTGTGGTGATAAAACAACATGAATTTCATCCTTTAATCAAAAAGATTATCAGTGATTTTGAGTTAAGAGATAAAAGCTTAGTAATGCCAGAAGTAAAACTTCAATCTTGGGCTGTTAAAATATCAGAACTAAACAAAAAGAATAGAGAACTAATTATAAAACAATTATTTATTGTTGCAATGCGCTTATCTAATGTTTCATTTATTAACTCTGTAACCCAGCAAATCCTTGAGCTTGCAATAATGATATTGGGTAAAGAAAATGCTGTTCAACTGTTTTTGGAATATGAAGATACACTGCAAAAAGCGCAAAATACTTTCGATATAAAACCCGCAATAAAAAATAATAAGTATGGAATTCGTACGCCGAAAGCAAAATTAAAAAAAGAAAAATAGCCTGGTGCCAGCCAGGTATGCGATTAATCAGTTTCTTTTAATTTTAACCATTTTAAATTTTCTGCAATATCTTTTTTGGTTGTACTAAGAAACAAGGCCCGATTAATGCCGCTATAATTAACTGAAACATGTTTTTTCATATAATTAATTTTGTCGAGATTTGCGCAAATGAATTGTAGATAAGTCGTATTATCATCGTATGGTATTTGTGAAAGAATTTGTCTGGCCGCCTTTCTAATAAATTTCTGCTTTTCTCTATTATACTCATTATCGTCATTTAATGTGTCGTCCACAATATTAGTTAATGCATAAATGTCCGACAAAAGTATTGATATATGACTATTTACTCTGTCGATTTTTTTTAATTTTTTTGAATCTTTTGAATCTTCTAAATCCTTTTCTTTATTATATGCTTCAATTGTTAAGGTTAGAATTCTTAAAGTAGACACAATATCAAGTAACTCTTTTGCAAATATCTCTTTTCTTTTTGTTAATATATAACGAGGCTTCATCCATGCGTATAGCATATTAGCAAACTGCATTTCATCTGCAGTGACGTTAATATTCTTGGAGTCATCGGTTTTCGGGGGAAGAACTATAGCGTTCCAGATGAAATCAGTGATGGCTTCTAAATTTAATTCACCATTACCACCAACTATTTCATTATATTTATTAACTAAGAAATCGTTAGCGGCTCTAATATCCCCTGCATTATCAAATATTTTATAGGTTCTGGGACTTGATAAATCGATATTCAATTCTTTTGTCATAATTTAATCTTCCTTCATATTTGTTATTTACTACTATACCTTTTCATATTACTTGATAGTTACAAATATTATCAATATTTAAATGCAAAAATCTATTTTAAAAAACTCGCCGTGCCCCCAAATACGCACGTTGGTAATATTGTTTACTAAAATCAGCGTGGGTAACGCCTTTGGATGAACTTGCATGAACTATTTGCCCATTACCAATATAAATACCAACATGGGTTACTCGACCACGATCAAGGGTATCAAAAAACACTAAGTCCCCGGTTTTTAATTGATTCTTAGAAACAGGAACGCCAATAGTGTATTGGGCTCCTGAGCTACGCGGCAAATTATAAGTAGCACCCTCACGATATACAGATTGTGAAAAACCAGAACAATCAACACCTTTTTTGCTAGCACCACCCCATAGATAAGGAGTACCAAGCCACCCTTTTGTGGCCGCCACGAGTGGTGTTGGCCAGTTTTTAGGGGTATTTACATTGTCTGTTATACTGACTATTTTATCTTGCATTTGTGGCGATGGTGAATCATTCACAGAAGTTTTTGTGGGTTGTTTGCTAGTCGTTTGTATATTTTGATTAGGTTTTTGTTTAACCGGAGTCGTTTTTATTTCTTGTCTTGGTATTATTGGTAATTCATGTGGCTTTTCTTTAAGCTCACTACATATTGCGCCATAACGCTCATAATAAGAACGATTTTTATCATTAACTATGTTATTGTTTGACACCTCTTTATAATCTCGATTTATTTCTTCACTTAAAATACTAAGATTTTTGCGAAATGCAGTAGTTTTAGCGTTCTTTGTATTTATCTGTGCTTCATATTGTGCGGCTTGCCACAAACGATCGCGTAACATTGGCTTCATTAATTCGCGAGTTTCTTTTAACGCTTTTTTTACCTGATGTATTTTGGTCTTTGGAATACTATTTACGGCCAATTTTTCACTCCACCAAGTTACTAACTCTGGGGCGATGTCTTCATCGAAATGCCGTGGGAAATTAAAAGCCATTTCACGTGGACTAGCTTTTGGTTTGTGGCCAGAAAAAGATAAAACCTGGTACAAAACTGCAATAGGCAATGGGACCCAACGATGTACATCATGATAAGCATCATAAGCCGAGTTAATAGCTTGTTTATACTCAATATCATAAAAAATCGCTGCGGCAATAACCGATTTGGCTGCTGTTACCCCTTCATTGCTACCATCTTTTATGGCTTTGCCACCAAATATCAAACGTATTTGCTTCTGCCATTTTTGGCGCTCACTGCTGTTTAAATCATCTCGGTGTTCTATATACTCAATTAACGATTGCTTGCGATTTGCATCACTTGTGACATTTACAGCAAGGGCTGTTGAGTTAAACAATAAGAGGGTAATAACAAAACAAATAGCCAAAATCGTTGAATAGGTGCGCATATATAATTATTAATATAAATTAGAAAAACCCGCAAATTTGCTAACTGTTACATGCAGGTCGTTAGTAAAATCTTAAATTATGTTTTCTTACGGTTCAACGCCAATAGCTTGGCTAATATGCGTATATCCATCAAGTTTCATAAGCATTTTAAGCTCTTGTAAGATATTTAAAATCATAATTGGGCCAGCATAAATCATAGAAGTATAAAGCTCGATTAACGTAGCTCCGGCTTTAATTTTTTCATAAGCATCTTTGCCGCTGGCTACTCCCCCCACTCCAATAATAGTAATTTTTTTATCGGTAAGGCCATACATTCGACGGATTAAGGCTGTTGATACTTTAGTTAAAGGTGGTCCTGATAATCCACCTTTTTCATCATGCCAGCGACTATCTAAATTTGGCATTCTTTGTATCGTGGTATTGCTTATTACTAAGCCGTCAACAGATGATTGCAGCATTGCTCGGGCTATATCTTCACAATCTTGTTCAGCTAAATCAGGAGCAATTTTTACAAACAAAGGTGGTGGTTTTGCTATTTTTCCACGCGCGGTTTGAATGCGTTCAAGTAAAGCCATCAGTGAATCGTAATTTTGTAAATCCCTTAAGCCAGGCGTATTAGGTGAAGAAATATTAATAACAAAAAAGTCGGCGAATTTTGCAGTGGCTTTAATGCCTGAAATATAATCGGCTGCTGCATCATAAGCTGTTTTATTTTTCCCTAAATTTACCCCAACAACCGCTTGAGCCACAGGGTTACCAATTGCCCGAAATCGTCCTAAACGTCCTGTAAAGGCCGCAAGTCCGTTATTGTTGAAACCCATTCTATTAATCACTGCCCGCTCTTTGCGTAAACGAAACATTCGCGGACGTGGATTACCTGGTTGTGCTTGTGGTGTCACTGTACCTACTTCAACAAAACCAAATCCGAGATCGAACAATGGCTCAATAACTTCAGCATCTTTATCAAAACCAGCTGCCATACCTAAAGGGTTGGGCAATTCTTTTTCGAAAACTCGACAAACCAATGCTGGATCTGCGTGGTTTTTTACTTTCGGGGCTAATCCTAAACTTAATGCACGGATGGTTAACTCATGCGCTATTTCAGGAGGAAATAAACGTAAAATTGGGCCATAAAACCTAAATGTATTAATCACGAATATTGGAACTTAAACAAATGCAGCTACTTGGCAAGTGTTTTTTTGTGCTTTATATCACTATTACTATGTCTAAAACTGAGCCAAATTCTTCTTTTGCTGCAATTATGCAAAAATTACCTAAAAAAAACCGATTGCGAGCGTTGGTTATTGATTATGGGCAACTAGCTATTTGGGTTTATCTTTTTATCTTTTTAGTTGTGTTTATAGGTTTTGGAGTTGCTATTCAATTAGGTTTTAAAATTGAAAGTGTAAGCGCCACTGCTGGTACCTGGACCGCAGCGTATATTGCCACCAAGCTTACTTCGCCGTTACGAATTATTGCAACGTTAGCAATAACTCCAGTAATAATGAAAATACGTAAACGCTTAAAATTATCTTCGTCATCAATAAAATAGAACAAATTAGATTGACCTATGATCAATAATCCTTCAAAAACGCTTAAAATCACTATTTTATATAGCAACATTCGAGGGTTAAGACAGTGAACAACAATAGCGTACCCCATAAATGGACTTTAGCTGATTCAATTGAGTTATACGAAGTGCAAACCTGGGGAGCGCCTTATTTTGGTGTTAATGATAAAGGTCATATCATTGTTTATGGTGATAACCCAAATGCTGCTGCTGATCTTAAAGAATTGGTCGATGAAGTCAAACGCCGTGGCATTGGTTTACCGCTACTGCTACGATTTAATAACATTCTTTCACGACGACTAATAGAGCTTAATGAGGCATTTAGATTAGCAATTGCTGAATCAGGATACCAAGGCGAATATCGTGGTGTGTATCCAATTAAAGTAAATCAAGTAGCTAATGTTGTAGAACAGATACTTAAAGTTGGGCAGGTGTATCATTATGGCCTTGAAGCTGGAAGCAAACCTGAACTGTTAGTAGTTATGGCGCTTCTTGATGATGAAGAAGCGCTTATTATCTGTAACGGTTACAAAGACGAAGAATACGTAGAACCAGCGTTATTAGCTAGCAAGCTTGGTCGTAAGGTAATTTTAGTTGTAGAAAAGCTTTCAGAACTTAAGGTAATTGCAAACGTATCAAAACGAGTTGGTGTCAGACCACATATTGGCGTAAGAGTAAAATTATCAACTCGTGGTGCTGGCAAATGGGAATCATCTGGTGGTGACCGATCAAAATTTGGGCTTTCTTCAAGCGAGCTTATGGAAGCCATTAATTTTATGCGCGAGCATGAATTAATAGATTGTTTTGAACTTTTGCATTTTCATCTCGGCTCACAAATTTCAAATATCCGTAACTTTAAATCTGCCTTGCGCGAGGGCGGTCGTTTTTATGTTGAATTATCAAAAATGGGTGCCCCGTTGCATTATTTCGATGTCGGTGGTGGACTTGGTGTTGATTATGACGGTTCCCAAACTAACTTTGATTCTTCCATGAATTATACGCGTCAAGAATACGCTAATGACCTTATCTATGCCATGAAAGAAATGTGTGATACTGGCGGTGTTCCTCACCCAACTATTGTTACTGAATCTGGTAGAGCAGTTGTTGCACATCACTCAGTATTAGTTATTGATGTATTAGGTGTACGTGAATTTGAGAATAAAAGCCTACCTGAAACGCTACCAGAAGGCACATCACAAGTAGTTAAAAACTTGTGGGCAACTTATAAAGAACTCACTCGCAAAAATGTATTAGAAAGTTACCATGATGCTTTAGATTTTAAAGAAGAAAGTTTACAGCTATTCTCTCTTGGTCACTTATCACTTATGCAAAGAGTGCTCGCTGAAAATATTTTCTGGAGTATATGTCATAAAGTTTTAAAAATCCGTAATAGTCTTGAAGATATACCTGAAGATCTCGAATCTCTCGACCGTATGCTATCTGACACATATTATTGCAATTTTTCCATCTTTCAATCTCTTCCTGATTCATGGGCAGTAGATCATCTATTTCCAGTAATGCCTATTCACCGTCTCACTGAAGAACCCACTCGACGCGCAGTATTGGCTGATATTACCTGCGATTCAGATGGCAAACTTGAGCGTTTTATTGACCGTAGAGATATTCGTCATGTTCTTGAATTGCATCCCTGGAAGGGAGAAGATTATTACTTAGGAATATTTTTAGTTGGAGCCTATCAAGAGATTCTTGGTGATTTACATAATCTTTTTGGTAATACCAACGATGTGCAGGTAACTATTCCAGAAAGTGGTGGTTACTTTATTGAGCATGTTGCACCAGGAGACACTGTTACCGAAGTTCTACGTTATGTAAATTACTCTCGCGATGATATAATGGCTCGTATGCGTCGTGCTACTGAATTGGCTTTACGTACTCAACGAATAACTCTTGATGAATCACGCTATTTGTTACGCTCTTTTGAAGATGGACTTTCTGGCTATACCTATTTGGAGCGTGACTAATTGACTATATTATCGAACAGCTATTTACTAATTGATTGCAAATTTGAATACTATTTTTAGTATACTAAATAAATTGCATTTTGCCTTTTTATTAGTTCTGTATTTGTTCAAACCTACCAGTTAGGCATGCCTCTGCAACACGAGAACTATTCACCTTGGCTTTTGCACTAGCGCTCACTAAGCCCATGTGAGAACTTTCAACATGAACTTCAAATTGCACTTGATCACCAGGAAGTACTGGCTTGCGAAAACGGGCTCGATCTATTCCAGTTAAATATACCGCCTTTGAACGTTTATTACGAAGCCCCCAATAAGCAAATGTTTGCGCCATACCTTCTATTAACAATACTCCTGGCACAATCGGTCGTCCTGGAAAATGTCCAGCAAAAAAATCTTCTTCAATACGAAAAGTACGTACTGCAACAACATAATCTTCTTTACAGATCAAAACTTCATCAATAAAAAGAAAAGGTTCTTGATGTGGCAAAATTAATTTTGCTAATGGCAAATTTGAATCCATAATCTCTCTCACAAATTCAGTACAACTTTAAGTATATAGTCCTCCATTAACAGCAATTACTTGTCCAGTTACATATGATGCTGCAGGGGAACATAAAAAAGTTACAACTTTCGCAACTTCTTCAGGAGAACCAAGACGCCTCATCGGGATCTGTTTCACAAGTTTATCAAGGGGTAAATCACGAGTCATTTCAGTTTCAATTAGACCAGGAGAAACCGCATTAACGGTAATACCTCGTGAAGCAACTTCAAGAGCCAAAGCTTTGGTGGCACCAATAATTCCAGCCTTACTTGCAGCATAATTAACTTGGCCAGCGTTCCCACGTTCACCAGATACAGAAGTAAGATTAACAATATGCCCAGACTTTCTACGCATCATATGTCGTAATACTGGACGAGTTACTGAATAAAAACCACCTAAATTAGCATCAATTACTTCAGACCAACTTGCTCTGCTCATAATTGCAAATGGAACATCTCGCGTTAAACCTGCATTGTTGATTAGAGCATAAGGACAACCATGTTCTGTAATCAAGGCTTCAACAGTTTTTTCAGTTTCGGTACCTGCTGAAATATCAAGTTTAGTAACATATGCTTTTCTATTTAGTTCATTTATTTCGTTTTGTACTGATAGAGCCGTATCTCGACGATTTTGATAAGTAATAATTAGATCAAATCCCGCGCGAGCCAAATCAATCGCAATTGCACGTCCAATACCTCTGCTTGCCCCAGTTACTAGCGCCAGTGGCATGTTTATATACCCCTTGCTTAAAAATATTATGAATCTTAGCTAGGGTTTGTCCCTAGCTAAGCAATTGTAAAGCTAATCTAATTTTCATCGTCTCATAGAATAATTAATTGCATATTGCTAGGCCTAGTAACTATAGCTATTAAATTTTATTTTTGTGCCAATAAGTGAAAAAGATTATACCAGTTTTGCCAGTCTTTAAAACTTTATATTAAAAAATGACAATATATAAAAAATAATTAGGCAGCCATATCCTCAAATTTAAGCTCAGAACGTTTAAAAAGTTTTCTCTTAATTGATTCGAGGGCAGAATATACAACTGGTACAACTAAAAGAGTAAGTAAAGTTGAAGTAATTAATCCGCCGATGACAGCAATACCCATTGGCGAACGAAGTTCTGAACCTTCGCCCAGTCCAATCGCAACTGGCAACATCCCAAAAATCATAGCTGCTGTTGTCATTAATATTGGACGTAATCGTGTAACACCTGCCTCAATTAAAGCTTCACGGATGCTAGCACCATCACTACGTTTTTGGTTTGCGCGATCAACTAACAGAATGGCATTTTTAGTAACCAACCCCATAAGCATAATCAAACCAATAAAGGTCATAATGTTCATGCTTTGACCTGTAAGTAGTATTGCACTTAACGCACCAACTAATGATAGCGGCAATGACATCATGATAGTAATAGGGTGCAAAAAACTTTCAAATTGTGCTGAGAGCACCAAATAAATTAATAAAACACCTAGCAGTAAAGCCGAAGTGAGACTAATGAAAGTTTCTTTCATTAATTCGCCTTGACCACCAAAGCTCAATTTTACACTGGATGGAATTACTTTTTTTACAATATCACTAACGATATTTTGAGCATCGCCAAGTACTATATTATCAAGATTACCAAGAATAGTAACCTGACGAATTCTATTTTCGCGTTCTATTTGTGATGGTGCCTCTTCATATGCAGGTTCAACTAGTTCACCAATTTCGATAATCCCACCCATCGGCGTTCTTAATGGAATAGATTGTACTGCACTGCAGTCATGGCGATAACGATCTGGCGCTTTAACCACTACGTTATAACGATCTGAGCCATCACGAAATTGCGAAACTTTAGTGCCATTAATAGCAGTACGAATAGCCATAGCAACTTGTACAGGTGCTAAACCTGCGTCAGCAATTTTATCTCGTTTGAGAGTAAAACCTAGCTGTGGTCTAGTACCACGATCACTAGCGGTTAAATCAACGAATCCTTTGATGTTATTTAAGCTGTTCATTAAATTCTGAGAAGCTTTGCGCAGTTCTTGCATATCCTCACCACGCAATTGAATGTTTAATGGACGCGAAAACATTTCTCCTCCGGCAGAGCCAGCTTGTGCTGCTCGTGAAACGGCCGTGAGTTCTTGCGGAAATTCTTTCGCCAGTTTTTTGCGGATATCAGCTGATATTTCAAGTTGTGAACGTTGTCGTTCTCGAGAATTTACGAGTTTAACAAATACTTTGCCTTCGTTAACCTTTTGGCTTCTGCCAGCACCAACCGTGATTAATTCATGTAAAGCTTCAGGGATACTATGCTTAATCAAACTCGCTATAGCTTCGCCGCGTGCGAATGTTGCATCAATACTAGTGCCCTCTGGCATATAAAAAGCGACATCGATTTCGCTGGTATCCATATTGGACTGAAATTCTATTGGTATATATCGAGATAGCAATAAAGCCGCAATTAATGCCATGACGCCGGTAGCAATAGTTTTAATACTATGATTTAAAACCCAAGAAATTGTGCGTCGATATATTCGATCGATCTCATCGAGGATTGCACCTATCCTTTTAGCTAATTTTCCAGGATTATGATGTTTTAATAAACGTGCAGCAGCCATAGGCGTTAAAGTAAATGACACAAATAATGAAACCAGCACTGCAAAAGCTACGGTGATACCGAATTCATAGAAAAAACGACCTACCATACCTTCAGTAAATGCGACAGGCACAAACACAGCGACAATAGATAGAGTAGTAGCAAAAACTGCTAAACCTATCTCCCCTACACCATCTTTGGCCGCATAAAATGGTGACTTGCCTGCTTCAATGTGACGATAAATATTTTCAATAACAACAATGGCGTCATCAATTAACATACCGATTGATAAAGATAGCGCCAACATAGTCAAATTATTAAGGGTAAAATTCATTGCCCGCATAAAGGCAAAAGTTGCAATTACGCTTGTTGGCAATGCTAGTGCAGAAATAAAAGTAGCACGGCCATCGCGCAAGAAAAACAATATAACCGCTATAGCAAGTAACGCACCAAGTATAAGATCATCACGTACAGCATGAATAGAGTTTTTAGTGAAAGTTGAGCTGTTCTGCGCCACTTGCAGCTTATAGCCATTGGGCAGATCAATCTCTTTATTTGTTACTGCGTCAATAATAGAATCTGATACTGCAACCGTATTAGCGTCTGATTGTTTTAATACTAATAGAGACAAAGCGCGGCTTTTATCATAAGCTGCAATCGTACGAGCTTCTTCGGTGCTATCCGTTACCTGAGCGATATCCGAAATTTTTATTGGAGCGCCTTGTGGACTAGCAACAACAAGGTTCTTAATTTGATCAAGACGAGTTGCTTCGCCATGGGTTTTAACTAGATATTCAATATTTTTACTGGTAATGCGACCGCCTGGAACATCTAGATTGCCATACGATAAAGTGTTTTGCACATCGTTTAAGGTTAAATTGTAAACGCGAAGTCGTTCAGGATCAACAATTACATGAATCTCGCGTGTTTGTTTGCCAATTATATTAACTGTTCCGACACCATTTAACCGCTGAATTTGTGGTTTAACAATTTGGTCAGCTACATAAGTAATACGAGCCATAGAATCTTTAGCAGGAGCTGTAAGAACAAGCGCCACAACAGGTGCAGCACCAATTTCAATTTTTTCAATTACCGGTTGTTCGGCATCAGAAGGTAAATCACTTTGTATCTTAGCAACTTTGTCTCGAACATCTTGAATAGCACGGTCGGCTTTAACTGATAATTCAAATTCAACCATTACCAAGCCATAGCTTTCAACCGCGGTTGCAGAAATCTTTTTTAAACCTGATATCGTAGCTACGGAATCTTCAATGGGTTTAATAACACGATTTTCTACGACTTCAGGATCTGCACCAGGATACTCAACAGAAATTGAAGCAAAAGGGGCTTCAACTTTCGGCATCTGATCAACACCGAGACGAAAATATGATAACAAGCCAAATAAAAGTAATACCACCGACATAATGACGGTAAACACAGGCCTTCGTATAGATACTTCTGAGATTCTCATTAATGTACTCCTGAAGCCATAGATTCTGAATTGGATGTGGCTTCAGTATGCAGTCCTAAAAAGCGTACTCTTGCATAAAGATTGGCAGGAATTAAGCGGTCTTTGTTGTCGACATGTATATATGCTGATAGCGATCTCGTTTCAGGATCAACTACTTCGGGTATGCGATCGACTTTTGCATGACGCTCGATTTTAATTGCTGGCAATTGCACTAGTACTTTCTGATCTACCTTAATCTGTTGCACCATTCTTTCAGGAATATGCACCAAAACTTCGAGGGTGCTAGTGTCAACTAATTGCAAAATTGCGGTTGGAGGCATGGTGGTAATCATCATACCCTCTTCTGCAAATAATTTAGTTACTATTCCTGAAAAAGGAGCTCGTAATGTAGCATCGTATAATGACTGCCGTGCTGCTTTAAGTGCAACTTCGGCTGCTTGTGCTTGTAGTTTTGCCATTATCAAACCTAATTCAGCTTTTTCTATTGATTGGTCAGTAGCGGCGCCCCCTTTAAATAACTCACTAGCACGTTTTAGATCTTGTTCAGCGTTCTGTACTCCAGCTTGGGCTTGTTTAAATGTTACTTCAGCACCTTCTACACGAAGACGAAGATCAATAGTATTTAAAGAGCACAATGGTTGACCAGTCTTTACCCATGTACCCTCACGTGTTTTGATTGAGTCTAATATACCACCAGTTTTCATAGAAAGGCGCGTACTACGGATTGCCGCAGCGACACCAGGTAACTCGAAATCTGTAGAATCTTGCTCATTTTTTTGTTCTGGCAGTGATGCTTTATCAATAATCGCAGGAGCATCATTTGTGGTTTTAGCTGTTTCAGATTCAGATGCTTTTGTTTTATTCGCAGGCGTGAACGTTGCAGCAATAGCAGGGTTACTATCTTGTTGACGGCAAGACATATTGAATGTGATTGCGGCTAAAAAAATCATTGATGGATACTTCATGAAATTTGCCTTCTAGTTTTTTTTAAGTAGCGCCAATATAATCCTTTTGGGCTCTTTAAAAATCTCTGTTGCTATAATTAAGGTTGGAATAGTCCCGCCGCTTTTAATAATCGCAAAGTAGCCAGTTGCGCATTAAGTCGCTCACCAATAGCACCTAATTCTGCGGTAGTTAACTGTGTGGTGGCATCAGTTACATCAAGCTGAGTAGCCACACCGCTTTTGTAATTTACCTCAACCAAATGCATATTTTCGCGTGCCAAAGTGAGTTGTTCACTTGCCTTTTTGGTATTTGCACGGGCACTTTCTAAATCTAATAGACTACGGCGAACATCATCAATAGCTTGTTGTTCAGCGGCACGTGCTGTTGCTCTAGATTCAACAAGATAAGCTTCACTCTCACGCATTGTACATTCACGCAAACCACCATCCCATAACGTCCAGGATGCGCTAATAGTAATCGCCCAACTTTTGGTGCTATCATCAGCGTTAGGATTAGTATCAAATATGGTCCCACCAAAGTTAGCGTATTGATACGAAGCACTACCAATAATACTTGGTAAATACTGTAGCCATGCACTTTTTTGTGCTATGCTGGCTAAATTTTCACCAGCCTTAGCAGCTAAAACATCAAGGCGATTTTCTAACGCAGACTTTTCAAGATTATTCGTTTCGATTTTAACTTCGGGATCATTTGGCTCAACAACTTCAAAATTTCCTTGGCGTTGAATCATTGTAGCTAAGGCAATCTTTGCTGAAACGAGTGCGTTTTCAGCACGCTGTACATCCTGTTCAGCCCGGGCTCGATCTATTTCAGCTCGAATTAAAGCGATACGTGGCATAGTTCCAGCTTTAACACGAGTTGCTGCATCTTTTTCATGAGCTAAAGTTGCCACGAGTAAACGTTGCTGGGCAGCGAGTGCTTGCTTTAAACCAACTGCATTGTAATAAAGTTGTGCAACAGAGAATAAAACTTCTTGTTGCATATTGTTTACATTAAGTTTGGCAACTTTTTCAGAGGCATATGATGACTTAATTGCCGCAAGTAATGGCGGAACAATTAACGCTTGAGTAAGCGCAATTTGTCCAACAAGCTGTTTTTTAGGTTGCAGTACTGTAGTCGCAGCTCCATTTGGGAATAATATATCATTACTTGGAGTACCTGGAATATCAGCATCATTATTTGGCCCATTAGGATTAGTGGCACCTGTAGGTAATGTGCGAATCCAATAGCCGGTAGGCATTGTAGTAAATTGCTCTTCTTTATTTATAGTATACGCAGCACTTGCAGTTATAGTAGGTAAGTAAGCTGCCCATGCTTTACGTGAAATTTCATTTGCTTGTTCAAGCTTTGCTTGAGCAGCTTTAAGATTTAAATTTTTACTTTTTGCTTCAATAAGTGCTTGCTCGTACGTAAGTACTTCGGCATTTTCAGATGCACAAATTGGAAAAAATAATAAACTAAATACCAATATTGAACTCATACTTTCCTCTTTTTAGAAGCACGTGATGAAATGATACGTTCTTCTTTATAGCCAGCTAGCCCATATAAAAGTAAATGAGCTATTTGTTTTGCTGCCTGTTGGGTTGGTTGTGATTTATTCCTATTTTTGGGCCGAGCAAGCAATTGATGCATTAAAACCCATGCGAACATAGTACTCATTACTATTTCTGCCAATGGCAATAGTTCGCACACTTTGCCTAAATTAAATTTAGCTAATCGTTTTGCAAGTTCACTAGCAGTTCCTTTGCTCATTTTTTCAACTACAATATCTGCAATTTCACTATCATGCATACTTTCTGATAAAATTAATCGCAGAACATCAATATGCTCTGGATTGTTGTGAACATTTAAAAATGCATTAACTAACTCAATAATAAATTTTTCAAAATCATGTGTGGATGATACTTCTTGCCATTTTTTAGCGCGTTTACAATCAAAGGAACGCTCTAATACACTAAGTAAAGATGAATCTTTAAACACTCCTAAAAACAATTCGGCCTTACTTTCAAAATGCATATAGATTGCCGCTTTTGATAAACCAGCTAATATAGCAATCTCTTCCATTGTTGTTGCGGCATAACCTTTTTCACTAAAAGCCTTTAAAGCAGCTTGTAAAATTTTTTTACGACGGACTCTAATACGTACGTCTGGTTGTGCTAATTCTGGTTTGCCAAGTGATTCAAATAACTCTTGTTTGTTTTTAAAATGCAAATAAATAGTTCCTGGAGACATTCCTGCTATTCTAGCGATTTCAGCCATTGTGGCCCCAGTAAGCCCTTTAGCAGAAAAGCATACCAATGCCGCAGCTTGAATGCTTTCACGCATTTGCTGATGCCGTTCATTGATTCGTTTATTTTCAAGTAATGAATGAATCATGACTGCCTAGTTAGATATTATTCATTCAATGGATAAATCTGTCAAGAGTATCGCGATTTTTTTGTAATTCATTCATTAAATTGCAATTGCTAATGTAATAAAAACGCTAGTGCCTAAAGTAAGAGTACTTTCGATTTTTAGGCTTCCGCCCATGCTGTTAATTAAACCGCGTGCTACGGTTAACCCCAAGCCGACACCACGCCCAATTTTATTTGTTGTAAAAAATGGTTCAAAAGCATGTTTTAGCGTATTTGCATCCATTCCTGGTCCATCGTCAGCTATAACAACGAATGCATTATTATCTTGTCGCTTAGCTGTTATGTTAACGCATGTACCCTTTTTACTGCGTTGAATAGCTTCAATGCTATTGATTATAATGTTTTTTAATACTGTGATAAGACCTTCACTTTGTCCTAACACCATAAAATCATTACTTACATCGATATATATTTTTATATCCGATGAATTTTGATGGCCTAGCATATTTACACTATCGTTAATAACTTTCATAATTGATACTGGGTAGCTCATAGACTTTTTATCAATGGCACTATGACTACTATCTAGTAATTGCCCAGTAATGGTTGCAATTTTACGAATAGCTTTTTCACAATCATCTAGGCACTCAATGGTGTCATCGGGGATGGTTTTAGATTTATTTATGGCATCTTGGAGATATTCAATATTTCCTAATATTGCTGCTGCTGGATTATTAACTTCATGCGCAACCGATGAGGCTATTCTCCCGATTGTTGCTAAAGCATCAGTTTGTTCTAATGCTTTACGGCTAACTTCAAGAGTTTGAGTGCGTTCTTCGACTAAGGTTTCAAGATGCGTTCTTAATTCGTTAAGTGCATTCGCTTCTTTGCTAAAATGGATAATAATCTCATATGCTACAAAGCCAACTGGTAACATAAGACCAGCATTTAAAAGATATGGAGTAAGCAATAAACCGTATACAACCAATGAATCATTAGTAGCCATCAGCAGCAGTGCCACAATACATAAGGTATGCAACAAGGCACGCGGGTAGCCTCTCTTAATTGCAATAACAAAACGGGTGCCGACATAAACTAAACCGCAAGCTATAGTCAAAAACACTATACCAGCGTAAATAGTTGGTGTCGGAGATTTATATACAAATACTCTATTAGCTATCGCTAATGTACGTATTTCATCGCTAAAAACAAGTCCTGGCAAAAATACAAGCACCGCCGCACTTGCACATAGCAAAACCAATAAATGGCGGATGCGAACTGTATGCTTATGTAACACTGCATCTGCATAATAAGACCATGCAACTACATGCGTAGCCAGAGTCAACAATCCTATTTTTGAAAATATAATAATTATAGTTGATGATTCAACAACCAAATAAATGTAAAACGATATTGCATACAAACCTGCAGACAATGCGACATAAACAAATCGTCGTTGATTATGCCAGCCAGGCGCACGTGTAAATACCAACACTAACAAAGCTACGACAAATGCAAAAGTAGCTGAAATAATAGAAAATAATTGTGGTAGAATCATAAGAGTAATAAAATGTTTTGCTATATGTTACCGTTTTTTCGATTCTGGCACAACTTAATGCGAAATAATATAAATATACCCACAAAAATAATTTTATAAATCTTATTTTAAAAATAATAATTAGTCTAACCAATCAAACGTAATTTTTCAACACTGCTAATAAATTGTTTAATAATTTTATCAATTTCATCACTTGTATTAAAGCGACCAATAC
>JAFGEK010000081.1 GCA_016931625.1 Deltaproteobacteria bacterium
CAAGTCGCAGGCAGGATTTCTGCGAGCACGCGGTCGTAAGTAGCGGATTTCGTGAAGATCGACGGGAGACATTTAGGGACACCCCCTACTTAAGTATACTGCTTTAAAAACGGTAAATTTTGTCTGCTTTTGATTCAAAATCTTTCCTAATGTTTCCGGGCAAATTTTTAAGCCATTTGCTGGCCTTCTTTAATTCTTTATATGCAGCCCGGCCAGCTGCTTCGGCGATTTCTATATGAAATTGAATAACACGTTGATAAGCCAGCAAGGCAATTTCAGCAGCCTTTAGGGCAATTTCGATTATCATTCTAGCTGTTGCAATATCATCTTCTACTTTTTGCACTATAATTTGTCCTAGCTTTTCTAGCGCAGCTTGCACTGCTAAGCGAACTGTATTAGAGGCTTTACTTAGAATTATTTCAGCCTTGGCGGCTACAATCACTAAATTAACAAACTCACGCAAAGCGCGCCACTTAGCTTCAAGCGCAGTCTCTATCAATTTTGCTTCAGCCTTCTTTTTAGCCTGTTGTAAGGCACGTTCGGCACGAATTAAAGCAAGAGCTGCTTGAAGAAGTCGTTTTCTTGCCTCTTTTGCGACTGCCTCAGCGGCGTCACTCGCCAACTCTTTCCCTATTTGACTAGAAAGTTTTCCCATATTCTCAAGGTGATCATGCACGTGTTGACTATAGCGTAGTGTATCTGAATACCAATGCTGGTTTGCTGCTGCCCTATCCCAAGCAAGCTTCACATATATTTTGCGCAAGCATGGCCTATGGGTATGTGCCATAACATAGATAAGTTTGCGCTCTTCAATA
The DNA here is from genome assembly GCA_016931625.1 of Deltaproteobacteria bacterium. Lineage (NCBI taxonomy): Bacteria > Pseudomonadati > Myxococcota > Myxococcia > Deltaproteobacteria bacterium. The sequence goes on from JAFGEK010000081.1 coordinate 816, forward strand.
CAAACATCAACCCCGCGCGCCAACCTCTGTAATCGCGCTGGATAGGCATCAGCTGTACTAAAACGTTGTATGGCACATAATGCCGCAGATGCTGGGTCTTCAATCTCACGTATTGCAGGGAATAAAAATGCTGTCTGCGTTAGCGCCCATCCATTAACCGCATCGTCATCACAATTAAAAGAATCTGATTGATGTCCGTGCTCAGCCCAAAAAGTATTACCACCTTTATCATAATATCTTGCAGCGCGAGTTTTCATTAAATAGTTATCGTGGTTGCCATAAAGAATACGCGTAGGCAAACGTGGGTGGTTCTGCAAACTCTCAAGTAAACTAACGGTTTTACCAACTTTGCGATTTTTCTTAGTGCGATTACGCCAAAAATCTACAAAAAAATTAGCACCAGGATTATATGATACCCTTTCACTAAATCCACATTTCATACCAATCCAAAAATCGTAACAATCACCAAGTTGGGTTAAATCTATATTACCGAGACTATGCGGGCGATCACGCAATAACTTAAGAAACTTAACTAGGTCATCGCCAGCATCTTGAAAAATATCAGCGCCTTTTTGCACACGACTGCCATAATAATAGCCATACCACTCACGTGCCTCTTTACGTTGCATTATGCCATCATTCTGAATGCTATTAGGTACATCTATTGATTCCATGGCCCCTAACTGTTTGCCTAAAGCACTCAATGAATAGCCAGCAAATACTGTTGCTAAACTAGGTGGGGTACTTAATGTTAAGCCTGCTTGCAAACCCATGTAATAAACAATCGATTTTACATTATCGTTTAGGCTTAAACGCCCGCAGCTTAATACTTCGTCTCGACCTAGTTCGGCACCTTTAGGCTTTATGTAAGTATCAGCTTCATCGGATATTACCGGCAAATGCAAGTCGCCTAAAAACACATGAATATTTTTAGTATCGAGGTTGGGGCAACGAGTATCATGCGCTGTCATCGCACTGATTACTTCAACATCGCCTAAGCCATGAGTTCGATTAGTATCGCTTGAAAGATGATCGAGTAATGGTTTGATTTTGTTTATGTATATGGGTTCTTTTTTAATTTTTTTATCAATGTTTTTATCATACGTAATTCCCTCGTAACCATTTTGCGAAAACGCACACAATACCGCCATATTGCCACAAACCACGCCAAACTCACGATGACGCGGGTGATTTTTTGCGTTTTTAGGACCGTCGCCTGTCCAACAACCAACATCAAGGCAAAGAATTTGTGCTATGTCAGGCGGTGCCATTTTAGCTCGCCCGTCAACACATACCTTGGTTGTATAACCATTTATGTTGCACAATTCATCTGGATTGTACCAATATTCAATATCAGGCAATAAATTTCGCGAATCCAAATTTTTAACAAAATCTGTAAGATAAGCCGTTACTGTGTTTGCATCGAAAAAACCTTTTGCTTCAGTCGCCATGACTTAATCTCCCTCCTTTATATTTGTTATATTAATGCTTGAGTTTGCTTTTTGGGGATGATACCGTCTTCGATAAAGGTGGTGTCCAGATATCACGCCCTTTGGGGTAATCGCGAAAAGAAGAATAAATTCTATCACTCCAACGAATATAAAACTTATAAAAATACGGTTTGCGGTCAAATTTTGCATCGCTTTTAATTTCAATTTTAAATATTCCGCCATCTTTGGTGTCAAAGCCATAACCATCTTCAATAGGGTCATTTAAATGAGCAATTGCAACAGGTTCGCCATTTTGACTAACTTGTATATTAAAAATATATTCTGATGGGTCAGGTTCAATACTAATAGATGCCTTTTTTTGCGGTGCTAATTCAACCAGATAAGCATCATTAACTTTACTAACATCACCATCAGGTATTTCACGCACTACTACTTCACCGGGCAAAATGCCCCGCACCCCGGGTGGAGTTTGTGGTTTTATTAAGCGCTCAATCAAATGTACATCTTCAACTTCAATCCAGTATTCAGTTACTGAACCTATCAGCCCGCCACTGTCGCCTTTCATACTAGTGGCTTTCATGCCATATTTGCCGCCAAAAATCCGACCATCGCTAATGGTAAAAACTTTATAGGCTATCGCATTAATCGGCTTGCCATACACCCATCTTTCAAACTTTATTTTGTCACCAAAACTAATTGATGTAAAATTCGGGCCACCAACGACCGGGTAACCACATAGTTCTTCAATTTTATCAGGCCGAAATGGAAACGGATTTTCTTCGTATACGTAGCGTTCCTCTGGCGGCAAGCTACATCCACTTGTGCTTATAAGCCCAACTACTCCAGATACAGCGCTACTTAACGACCCGACTATTGACAACCATTTACGTAATGACATTTATAGCCTCCCAAAAATTATCAATAACCATTATTTTTTAAGCTTAACCCCCATAGACTTCACTGAGTTTGGCTGCCGTAGCTTCATCAAGCTCACCAGATATTTCAAGTTCGTTGTCCTCTTGAAATTGTTGCACAGCAATTTGCGCTTCTGGAGTAAGCTCTGCAACAAGCTCGCCGTTAAAATAACCTAGGCTACGCAAGCGCAATAATGCGCCTTCTATACTTGCTGACGGCAGCAACTCATCGTCACTTATTTCAATTGGCCAATTAAGCTGCGTGCCTTCGGGGTATTCATCTATCCATATGGTAAGCTGACCCACGCTTGCATCTTTTGGTATAGTCTCGTTCAAATAGCCGTCACCATCAGTAGTACCTTCATACCTACCGCCAGCAACAATAAGCCGATAGTGCTTATCAGCAAAAACATTAAGATCTGCGTCATGAACTTGCAGCTTAAGCTCTCGCGTTTGTGCTAGTTCATCTTGCGCATTAGCCGCGGCTGCCGCGCCACCGCCACAATTAAGATTAACCTGACCACCATTAATATTAGCATTAGCGCAAAGTATTGAGTACCTGCGCGGCATCACAATTATAGGCATCGTCTTCTTCTATATGTTCGCTGCGTGCATTTTTAACCACCACTTGATATTGGCCGCCGACTTTATCTGTACGATTAAGTGTTACGTCACTGACTTGGTTGCCTAACACCTTCATGATTTGGTTTTGTTCAACTAACTGCGTTTGCATACCGGCAACTGTAGTTAAATCGTCACCCCCAATACGTACGAAGCGATCTTGCTGCGCCTCTTCGACCAAATTTCGCTGTGCATGTAATAACAACTCCTCGGCACCCGCCGTATCTTCAAAAGAAAGCTCATTATGCCCCCAACCACCCGGCGTACTACTGGTACGAATGCCGCTGCGTGATTTTTCGCCTGGTAAAACCCAAGGCCAAAGATTGCTGCCATTAAATAAACAACCAGTAATGACAGGGTAATCAGGATTGCCGTGCATAAAAGTAACTACAACTTCGCTACCAGCGCGTGGCAAAAATTGAAAACCGAATCCTGCACCTGCCAACGGTTGCGCCAAACGGATCCAACAAGAGTTTGTGCCCTTCTTTTTTGCTGATAGATCCCAATAAAAACGCACTTTGATCCGCCCATGCTTATCAGTATAAATTTCTTCACTACCACTGGCTTCGACAATCGCGGTTTCAGCCACATGAACAACACGACGCTCTGGTGTCGCTGGGCGATAAGCTACTTCAGCCGGTACACAGGTAAAGACATTGCGATAAGCCTCGGTGAATTTATTATCAGCATTAGCAGTTGGCACTTCACCATGATGCTCAATTGCGACTACGGTATAGTCGTGGTCAACTTGCTCAAAAGGATGTCCGGCAAGATGAAAAAAATACCCTGGCAGTAAACGCCAATTGCGACTAGCTCCTTTTGCCATATAGGCGTTTCGCCGTAATTGCGATAAAGCTTTCTGGGCGTCTGGCGTTTCCACTACTACCTTTTTCGGGTTTGATTCATGCCGAGTATAGCTTGCATGAGTATGAATGAAATAACACGTATCTCTTCTTGTGAACATAAAGGCGTATAAAAATCAAAACCCAATTTAGCATTGAACTGCTGCCCTAAAAAATCTTCAATGAGTTTCATTTTATGCCACCCCCGTTTTTTGCGATTTGGGTGATGTTATTTCAATTACCCCACCATATTGGCAGTTACATTTTGAGTCTGGCGTTAAAGCTGCTTGCTTGCCAATCTTCACAGAGTTTGAACCTGGGGTCCACGGACTAGTAGTAACAGGCTCGCATGGTTGTGGGGTTAAAGTACCATTAGCAGCTGCAGTAGCCGCAGCGACTTGCGGGTTAGCTAGCGACCGACATAAACCAAATGGCGAAATATTAGTGTTAGGTTGATAAGCCTGTATGGTGGCGGCGTATTGATCTTCACAATTAGTATTGTCGTCGGGCAAAACACTAAGTGTACCTGGTGCGCTACCCATCGAACATTTTAATTGTGCACCATGAATAACTAGCAATGCCATTTTATAACTTAGCCTCCCTTTTTTAAGGCACTATCATATATTAGCAATTCAAATAAATCCAAATAACCAAACAAAATCAAAGTATTCTGAACTCTCCTGCATATGTGGGGATACTAGTCAGGGGGTGTCCCTAAACTAAGAAATTTACACTATTAAAAGTCGCTATGGTTAAACTTTTTGGGTTTTCGCTTAAATTAACCACATTGCGATAAATCTACGCGAAATCTTTATAAATTATTTAAATTCTCAGTTGTGGACGATGGTGTCGTGTGGTACCGATTTTTATTGGATGAACTGGGATTTTTTACCACACAACGATATTCGCACGGTCCTCACCGCGCTTGTAGATATTGTTGTCGTTGCTTACCTTATCTATCGAATTTTATTGCTGATTCGCGGTACGCGCGCACAGCAAATATTAGTGGGCATTGGCCTTATTGTCGCTGGTTTTTTTACTGCTAACCTGCTTGGCTTGCGCACCCTGTCGTGGATCCTTGATAATTTCATCAGCTCATTCTTATTGATAGTTATAGTAGTCTTTCAGCATGATATCCGTCGTGGCCTTTCACGCGTTGGCCGCCGCCCCTTCTTTGGCGGTTCAGCTTATGGTCAAGGTGTTTATATTGTAGATGAAATAACCCGTGCTGCTGAAACCATGGCACAAGATCGCTTGGGGGCCATTATTTTAATCGAACGAGAAGCTGACCTCAGTGAGCTTGCCGAAACCGGCATTCGTTGTGATGCAAGAATTTCAACCGGCCTTTTAATGCAAATATTCACCCCTCCTGGTCCGCTTCATGATGGAGCGGTTATTGTGCAAAATGGGCGCATCTCTGCTGCTGCGGTATTTTTGCCACTCACGCAAAATCCACGCCTTGACCCATCGCTTGGCACGCGTCATCGCGCTGGTGTTGGTGCCACCGAAGAATTAGATGCTATAGCAATTATCGTCAGTGAAGAACGTGGTCAAATATCAATTGCCGAAGGAGGCACTTTAACCCGTGATCTCGACAGCGCCATGATGCGTAAAGTATTGCAACGCTACTTTGGTGCTCGTCCTCGTCCACCTTCACGCCGTCGTGAACTCACGGGCAAACGTATTATTAAGTAACTAACCATGACTCTATCGTTTATTACGAAAAATATTACCCTTAAATTATTTTCGCTGATTGTTGCTAGCTTGCTCTTCTTATTTGTCAATATCGAAAGCGGCACTTCAGCCGATGTAGATTTTCGTCTCGAATATCATTTACCTGACGACATCATAATTGTTGGCGATGCTCCAACGCAGTTACATGCAACCCTGCGTGGTCCTTGGGCTGCGGTGCGCTCGTACGATATTGCTGATCTCAAACCAGTAATAATCGATATTAAAAATGCCGGGCCAGGTAGTTTTCGTCGCACAATCGATATTAACGAAATAACTCCACCCGGGGGTATGCGAGTAATTTCTATACGCCCAACTGAAATTGAACTTGTCTTAGACCGCCGCGTCGAACGTCAAGTAGCGGTACAAACAGATATCGTCGGCAAACCTGACCTTGGTTATGAAGTTGCAGCTATTGAAACAACACCTGAGAAAGTATGGGTTAGCGGTCCAGCAAAAAAAGTTGAAACACTCGACGCGATTCCTACCCGCGTAATCGATATTGAAGGCAGACGTGAAGATATTTCTGTTGATATCGAAATTAAGCCACCACTTGCCCCCATTCGTCTTAAAGAAAAACGAGTTAGTGTCACTATACGTATTGCCGAAGAACTTACAACTCGTTCATTTGAAAATTTGCCCGTTCGTGTTGATGGAGCACCAATTGGTATCTCTGCTATACCTGATAAAGTAACTGTAAAATTAAAAGGCCCAAAAAATCTTGTAGAAAATATAGAGCCAAGCACCATCATTCCATATGTTGATATAACCCAAGAAATAAACGAAGGTGCCTTAGTGATTGATAAAATGGTCAGTCTACAAGGTAATCCTGAGCAAACCCAATGGATAGGTACAGCTCCTAAGGTGCAAATAATTATAGGCAAAAATAAAAACCGCATCAGAAAGAAAAAACCATCGCCAAGGAATTAAATAATGACCTTTCGCAAAAGCTTTACAGCTAATTCAATGCATAAACGTTCATGCAAAAATTCTAGCGCTGCTGCTTTAACACTAGAGGCAAAATTAGCGTCAACTCGCAAGAAAAAAACCTCACGCGCAAACCGTGAGCGGCGAACTACTCATACCGCTAAGAATGAAAAGCCACGTATAGTAGAAAATATTGAAGCTGCATCAAACCATCGCGAGCGACGCTTATTTGGCACCGATGGTGTCCGTGGTGTTGCAAATGTCTTTCCGATGACTTGTGAAACCGCACTCGCTCTTGGGCGCGCAGTGGCTTATCAAGCACGCCGTGGCAATCATCGCCATAGCATCATTATTGGCAAAGACACTCGCTTGTCTGGTTACATGATTGAAATGGCATTTGCTAGTGGCGTTTGCTCAATGGGGGTTGATGCAGTATTTGTCGGCCCAATGCCAACTCCAGCAGTTGCTTTTCTCACTCGTGATATGCGCGCTGATGCTGGTGTAGTTATTTCTGCAAGCCATAATCCATTTGCGGATAACGGTATTAAAATTTTCGCTCGCGATGGTTTTAAATTACCCGATAAAGATGAAATAGAACTTGAAGATTATATGCATGATGAAAAAGTAGGCAAAGTTCGCCCCACCAAAGGTGCCGTTGGCAAAGCCTTTCGCATTGATGATGCTCCCGGTCGTTATATGGTTGGTTTAAAAAGTGTATTTCCTTCGGCGCTAAATCTTGAAGGGTTAAAAATAGTTATCGATTGCGCTAATGGCGCTGCTTATAAAGTCGCTCCGACGGTATTAAAAGAACTTGGTGCTGCGGTTTACCCTATTAATGTCAACCCCGATGGTCGCAATATAAACCACAAATGTGGAGCCTTACATCCTCAAGGGGTTCAATCGTTAGTACGACGCGTTGGCGCAGATATTGGTTTAGCGCTTGATGGTGACGCCGACCGTTTAATTGTTGTTGATGAGCAAGGCCAAATAGTTGATGGCGATTTATTACTTGCTATCGGCGCTGCTGATTTGTTGCGTGAAAAACGGCTACACAAAAAAACTTTAGTTACTACAGTTATGTCAAACCTCGCTCTTGATAAAAAAATCAAAAAGCTTGGTGGCCATGTGATCCGTACTAAAGTGGGCGACCGCTATGTCGTCGAAAAAATGCGCGCTAATGGTTATAATTTTGGCGGTGAACAATCTGGCCACCTCATTTATCTTGATCATGCCACAACAGGCGATGGCATGGTGGCTGCACTTAAATTGCTTGCTGTTTTACGTAGCCAAAATGCTCAAATGTCAGAACTGCGAAAAATGATTGTACCATTCCCGCAGGCGTTAATTAACGTAACTGTTAAAGAAAAACGCCCAATAGAAGAACTTGATAATGTACAAAAACTTATTCGTAATATAGAGCGCACTCTGGGCAATGATGGTCGGGTTATGGTACGTTTTAGTGGCACCGAGCCTAAAGTACGAGTGCTTGTTGAAGGCCCTGAGTTGGCGCAAGTAGAAACTTGGGCTAAAAACATTGCCGATCAATTAGCAAAAGACCTTGGCTGATTTAGCAATTATTTAACACCAATTTTAAAAATGGCCTGAAGGAGGCCAAAATAGATGTCAGGACGTATTGAAAACGCAATTTGTAAAAGTAAAATTATGTCCGCCGACGAGGCTGCGCAACTAATTCATAATGGCGCTACTATCGGCATGAGTGGTTTTACGGGTGCTGGCTACCCAAAAGCTGTGCCGGTAGCTTTATCTAAACGGGCTCTTGATGAGCGCTTTTTAGGCAAACCTTTTCGTGTCAATGTCTTAACTGGTGCCTCAACCGGCCCTGAACAAGATACGGCAATGTCTATGACCGAAACGACCTCGTTTCGTTTTCCATATCAAGGTGACCCTGCCACTCGCGATAAAATCAACGCTGGCGTTATTGAATATCAAGACATGCATTTATCACATGTCGGTTCATTAGTTCGATATGGCTATTATGGTAAAATAGATTATGCCATCGTTGAAGTAACCAAAATTTGCGCCGACGGTTCGTTGGTTTATTCTTCATCATGTGGTGGCAATAACGTTTATCTTGAGCATGCTGATAAAATTATTCTCGAAGTAAATCACCGGCAAGATGAACGCCTTGAAGGCATGCATGATGTTTTTTCTATACCAGCAACTCATGGCATGCGTCGGCCAATTATGTTAATCAATCCCGATGACCGTATCGGCTCACCAGTACAGCAGATCGACGTTAACAAAGTAATTGCCATAGTTGAAACTAACAGTCCTGACCGCAATGCTCCTTTTAAAGCACCTGCAGATGTGCACCGACATATCGCACAGCACATTTTAGATTTTTTTGATGCCGAAGTGAAAGCTGGTCGCTTACCTAATAGCCTTACCCCATTACAATCAGGCGTAGGCAACATTGCCAATGCTGTGCTTGTTGGTCTTAATGAGGGTCATTTCGAAAACATGACCAGTTATACTGAAGTTATTCAAGACGGTATGCTCGATTTGCTCGATTCTGGCAAATTACGTATAGCTTCAGCGACTGCGTTTTCAGTTTCTCCTGAAGGTCAAAAACGCTTTGATACAGAAATTAACCGCTATCGCAAACAAATTATTTTACGCCCGCAAGAAATTGCTAACAGTCCTGAGATTATTCGCCGTTTAGGTTGTATTGCAATGAATGGCTGTGTTGAAACCGATATCTATGGGCATATTAATTCAACCCACATTATCGGCAAAGGCATTGAAAATGGTATCGGTGGTTCAGGTGATTTTGCCCGCAACTCGGCATATACCATATTCATGACACCAGCTACCGCTAAAGGCGGCAAAATCTCATCTATCGTACCCTTTGTAACTCATATCGATCATACTGAACATGATGTTTCAGTAATTGTTACTGAGTATGGCCTTGCCGATTTGCGTGGTAAAAGCCCTAAACAAAAAGCTCGTGAAATTATAGAAAAATGCGCGGCGCCAGAGTTTCGCCCCCTCTTGCAAGACTATTTTCAAAGAGCTATGGCTAATCCTAGTGCTGGCAAACATTCTCCTCATATGTTTACTGAGGCTTTTGGTTTTCATACCCGCTATCTGAAAACTGGCTCAATGTTACTTTAAAGATTAAAGTAATTTTTTTTAGAGACTTTCGGAGACTCATATGGTTCGTCGCCGGCTCGGATTTAATATTGATCATGTTGCCACCATTCGTCAAAAACGTCACTCGCGTTATCCTGATCCAGTTACTGCCGCTTCAGTTGCCGAACTTGCAGGTGCTGATCAAATCAATTTACATTTGCGCGAAGACCGTCGCCATATGCAAGAACGTGATTTGCGAATTTTGCGTGATACTGTTCAATCTCGTCTCAATTTAGTAATGTCTGCTAGTATTGACATGGTTAAAGTTGCATATGAGCTAAAGCCTAATATTGTAACTTTAGTGCCTGAACGCCGCGACGAGTTAACCACTGAAGGCGGTCTTGATGTTAATCATCATAAAGACACATTAAAAAAATATCTACAAAATCTGCGCGACGGTGATATTCAAGTTAGTCTTTTTATTGAACCAGACCTTGAACAAGTTCGTGCTGCACATCGCTTAGATAGTAATATGGTTGAACTCTACACAGGTAAATATTGTGATGCTCGTGATGATAGCGAACGACGTGCAGAATTAACACGTATTGCTGATGCGGCTCGTGCAGCTCGCAAGCTTGGGATGTCGGTAGCTGCAGGTCATGGTTTAAACTATACCAACATTCGCGCAATAATTCCGATTGAAGAAATTGAAGAATACAATATCGGTCACAGTATTATATCCCGCGCTTTATTTTCAGGTTTAGAACCCGCAGTAAAAGAAATGCTATTGTTACTAACTTTGTAAAAAAGGATTTTTCCATGCAATATTTAGTGAGCGCTCTTGAAATGGCTGAAATGGACCGGCAAACCATAGAGAAGCTCGCTATTCCCGGACGAATATTAATGGAGACCGCTGGACGCGCTGTCGCCCAAACTTGCTTGGCGCATTTTAAACACCACGGTAAAATTACTATTGCTTGCGGACCGGGAAACAATGGTGGTGACGGTTATGTGACTGCACGGGTGCTAAGCAATCTTGGACATAAAGTTCATGTGTTCGTGTTTGCTGATCGCATACGTATTACGGGTGATGCTCATGATGCTTTGCTATCATTAGAAAAATCTAACGATACTACTATAACTTACGTTTCAGATACTCGCGCTCTTGTCGATTTTTCAAATGCAGTTAGCAATTCGGATATAACTATCGACGCTTTATTAGGCATTGGCCTAACTAATGATGTGCGCGGATTGCTAGCTGACGCCATAGCTGTCATTAACCAAGAAGCTAAATATGTTATCGCAATTGATATTCCCTCTGGCATCGAAGCAAACACTGGTGCCGTTTGCGGACGCGCTGTGCAAGCTGCACAAACAGTTACGTTCGCTTTTGCCAAACGCGGGCACTATCTTTATCCTGGCGCTGAATTACGTGGCCAATTAATCGTTGCTGATATTGGCATTTCAAACAACATTGCACAAAAGTTAGGTATAGTTGGCAGATTAATAACTGCAAGTGATTTGCCGACGCTTATGCCTAAACGCAAGCCCGAAGCACACAAAGGCATTTTTGGCACCGTAGTTATTATGGCCGGCAGTCCTGAAACTCCTGGCGCCGCATTACTTGCAGTCCAAGGTGCTTTGCGTTCAGGTGTTGGCCTCGTGCGTTGGGCCACCGATAATGCAACATTAGCATCAGCACGCGAACTTCCAGCTGATACAATGTTGTTAATACGTGAAGATGAAGAAACTTCAGAACACTGGGTTACACGTATTATTGATACGGCCGATGCTATAGTAATTGGCCCAGGGCTTTCGCAAGCCAAATCACGTCTTGAAGATTTGCGAGCACTACTAGCTTGTGCACAAGTGCCAATAATTATCGATGCTGATGCTCTCAACTTATTGGCAATTGATAATACCGCTTGGAGTTTACCTAGAACTCCTATGGTTATCACGCCTCACCCTAAAGAATTATCACGCTTAAGTGGGCAAAGCGTTGATGAAATTCAAAGTGACCGTTTTGCATCTGCCCTCGGTTTTGCCATAGCACATAACTGTATCGTTGTATTAAAAGGCGCTGGCACTACTATCGCTGATACTGATGGTACTGTATCACTGGCAGCTGTTGGTAATGCCGGTCTTGCAACCGGTGGTACTGGTGATGTGTTATCAGGTCTTATTGGTGGTTTACTTGCTCAAGGAATTGAACCATCCATTGCAGCACAAATAGGCGTATTGGCTCATGGCGCTGCTGGTGAGCAGTTGTCGCAACGTGTTGGCCAAGCGGGGTTAGTAGCTAGTGATTTATCTCGTGAACTTGGTCATGTGTGGGCAAATTATAAACGTTAAAAAAATGCCGCAGCAAAATAAATTTTTATTACCACGATTAGGTAAACCTACTTCAACAATTAGTACTAGCGCGAGCAAAACTCGTCAGCAAGCTAATCGATTAGTAAACCATCTCAACAGTGGTGCTGTTATAGCTTTAGTGGGTGAGCTCGGCGCAGGCAAAACTGCTTTTGTTCAAGGTCTCGCGCAAGGCTTAAAAATTCCTGATCTAAAACAAGTACTTAGCCCAACATATACTTTAGTAAATGAATATACGGGTGGCCGCTTAACCTTGGTGCATATAGATTTTTATCGTTTACGTGACGCAGAGGCCGCATTTGATTTAGGTATTGAAGAACAAATTGGCCGACCTGATAGTATTACTGCAATTGAATGGGCTGATATGTTCCCGCAATTGATCCCTAATGATGCTATTTGGGTAGAATTTTCACGTAAAAACAGCGACACTCGCTACTTATCATATCGTATAGGAGAATAAAAAATTGCATTTTTTTTGGCGTGATCGCTCTTGCCGATTAAGATCTTTATTCTTATGAATTCGAATCACGCGGTTACTTCAACTGTCTCATCTATTTCTCAACTTCAACACGCTCGCCCATTTCTTAAATGGGCTGGTGGCAAAACTCAGTTAATCCCCGAAATACTGGCGCGCTTTCCAAAAGTATTTCGTAAATATCACGAACCCTTTATGGGTGGAGGCGCGGTGTTTTTTGCCCTGGCACCAAATCGGGCGATTTTATCAGATATCAACGCAGATTTAGTTGACACTTATCGCGCTATTCGTGATGAACCTGAAGCGGTCATTAGCGCATTACAAAGACACCAAGTCACCGAAGCTGACTATTATCGTGTGCGTTCCCAAAAACGCGGCGAATTAAGTCTTGTAGCTGCTGCAGCTCGTACCATCTACCTTAATCGCACCTGCTACAACGGTTTATATCGCGTCAATTTAAAGGGTGAATTTAATGTACCTTTTGGGCGCTATGCTAACCCCACTATCTGCAATTCTGAAAACCTCTATTTGGCTTCGTTGGCTTTGCAAAATGTCAAAATTCGCTGTGAAGATGCGCTGGCTATAGATAAACGTGTGCAACGCGGCGACTTAGTTTATTTTGATCCTCCTTACGACCCACTATCACCAACTTCAAGTTTTACTACTTATGCTCGCGGTGGTTTTGGTAATGAACAACAAGCGGCTTTAGCTGACCTTTTTATAAAGCTCGCTAATCGTGGCGTTCATGTAGTTTTGTCTAACTCAGACACACCGTTTATTCGCGAACTATATCGTGACTTTCGTATTGATTCAGTATACGCGCGACGTGCTATTAACAGTCGTGCTGATCGGCGCGGTCATGTGCGCGAAGTAATTGTCAGTGTGGCATAAGCATTATTTAGAATTGCATCAATACCACTTTGCGCAAAAATTCGTTGTAGTACTAACAACGGACCCAGCACAAAAGTTTGGTTGGCAGAGACCTCCTTCGCCAAGCTTACTAAAGTGAATACCTCTTTGTGTTTGCTGATTGCGGTAATGAGATCATCGAGCCGATTATCCTCGACTCTGCCCAATGACAACAACATGCGTTGTTTGACCTTACCGTGGTCGCGGTAGGATTACATCAGGTACAGGCAGTTACACGATTTTTAGCAAAACAAGTGTTAAAGTCGGGATTTATCAATTATCATAAGCTACATGCCCAGGCTCGCTGAAGATAGTAAGTTTTTGGTGGTCTTCGAAAATAACGAGCCTGGGGCTTTGTTATTTTTAAATATTAATGTTTGTCACTCTATATAGATGTGTCTTTTACCCATGTCTCATCACTAATTCCTGCTAAAGTATTAGCATAACGAGCAAGTACAAACAGTAGATCAGACATTCTATTTAGCAAAACGATCGCTGCTGTGTTTATATTTAGCTCATTGTGAAAAAGAGTAACAATACGCCGCTCGCATCGACGACAAATGGTTCTGGCGACATGCAGGGTTGCAGCAAAAATTGACCCCCCAGGCAAAATTAAATTTCTTAAAGGAGCTAGATGCTTGGCAAATTTATCTATGCTTTGTTCAATCATTTTAATATTAGAATTTGTGGTATTAACACCATCACTAGATGCACAAACAAAATTGCTAAGCTCTGCACCCAAATCAAGTAAAATCTTTTGTAGTTTTTTAATTATTGGTGACAATTCTTCTGGTGGCCGTAAAGCTAAAAGTTGACCTAAAACGGCATTTAGTTCGTCAATTGTTCCACAGACCTCAACCCGAATGTGGTCTTTATTAACTCGCCTGCCATCGCCAAGGCCTGTTTGCCCGTTATCACCAGTTTTTGTATAAATACATGTTGCCATAATGTTATTATTATCGTGGTTGTTATCAATACTTCTAGTAATAAAATAAAACCAATGACTAAAATGATTTAAGCTTATATATCAATATTGTCTTTATATCATTTTGAGAGTTGATAACCTAGTAACGCTGTGGCAGAGCGGATAATCATGGCAAGTAACAGTCTACCAATTTTAGAATTTGTGTTAGAAAACTACTGTAATTTCAATGCACGCGCTACTCGTGACGCATTGCGTTCGTATTGGCGACACATTGAAAATGACGGTAAAATGTTTTGGGCGGTAGCTGGTGCTATGTCTTCTGCCCAACTTGGTATTACATTAGCACCGGCGATACGTGCTGGTTTAATCCATGGGATGTCGGTCACTGGTGCAAATTTAGAAGAATCCTTATTTCGCCTAGTTGCTCATAAAAGTTACAAAGATTTTCCTGACTACCGTTACTTCACCAAAGACGATGACACTAAAATCTTAGAAAATCGCATGCGGCGGGTTACCGATACCAGTATTCCCGAAGACGAAGCTTTTAGAGTAGTTGAAAAGATAATGGTACCGATGTGGAAAAATGCTTCAGTTAAAAACGAGCGCTATTTTTGGCATGAATATTTCTACAAGCTAATTGAATCTTTAGAATCCTCTGCATACGAAGGCGACCCCAATGCTTGCTGGCTACTTGCTGCAGCTCAAGCTAAATTACCTATAGTAGTTCCAGGATACGAAGATTCTACATTTGGTAATATCTTTGCCTCATATGTAAAAAATAATGAATGTAATGCCAGTATTGTTAAATCAGGCATTGAGTATATGGCCGCTTTTTATGATCAATACCAAGAGTTGTCATCAGCTAAAGGTGTCGGCTTCTTTCAAATAGGTGGAGGTATTGCTGGTGACTTCCCTATTTGTGTAGTGCCTTCAATAAAGTATGATTTAGAACAGCCGGTTAAGCCTTGGTCATATTTTTGCCAAATTTCTGATTCAACTACTTCATATGGTTCATATTCAGGGGCAACGCCTAATGAAAAAATCACTTGGGATAAGCTAACTAAAGAAACTCCCATGTTTGTTATAGAATCTGATGCGACTATTGTAACGCCGCTGATAATCAAAGCGCTATTAGAATGCAAACAATACCCTGACGAAGCAAAAAACCTATTTTCAAGAATATAAAATTTTATTTCGCATTATTTTCTCGCAAGGAGCAAACAAATGGCTTCAGATGATAGCGATGATCGACCCAAACGCTCTTGGCGTGAAATTGACCAAATGCGCGAAAAAAGTGGCCATCGCCGTAACGAGCGTCCTACTGCTAATCCTAGACTTGAACGAACGCAAGCCTATCGTTCGTATAAAACGCAACTCAACAAGCTTTTTGATGGAGGCGGTTTACCTGATGTTCTTAAAAATAAACTTGCTGAAAAAGGGATAGGAAATGAAGCAAAACGTAAAAAAGAATTAGCTTCAGCTATAAGTGCCGCTAATAATTCCAAGCAATTGCAAAAAACAGTATCTGAATATAAAGAGTCTTTTAGCAATTTAGAAGACGAAGAAGCTTTAGCTACTATGCTTAATTCAGATAATGAAAAATTTGTCCTTGCCGCAATCATTGATATTGATAAATTGTTAAGTGAAGGAATTTTAAAACGCGGTGCGTCCCTAAAAGCTCGCTTAAAAACAGCAATAATGACCTTAGAATCACCACGAATAAAAGAACAGGCAAAAGAATTGCTTGATAAACTTTAAAATTATCGAGTTATTCAAGGTGGAGTTTTAAGCTTGGCAACAGCATACAATGATTTTCGTGTTAGTCTCACTTCTACAAATATTAAAGAGGCAACTTACGCACGTGGCAAAGGCGCCGTAGCCTGTGTCTCTGGCCCAGCAAGCAAACTTGCCATTCAAGCCTTACAAGACGGTGGTAATGCTTTTGATGCCGCTTTTACTCTAGCTTTTGCATTGTGTGTCTATCATCCCCAGGCTGGTAATATTGGTGGCGGCGGTTATGTCGTTTATCAAGCTAAAGGTGGTTCACCACAAACAATTAATTATCGTGAACAAGCTCCAGCAAATGCTTACCGTGAAGCTTTTTTACTAACCGATGGGTCACCCGATCCTGAAAAGACTTCCTTTGGCCCAACTTCGGTATGCGTTCCCGGCACCGTCAAGGCTTTTTTCACTCTGCAAAAACGCTATGGTAAATTAAAAGCGCAAGATTTATTGTTAAAAATCGCCAAGCTCGCTGAAGATGGTATTGCTATAACTCAATATGAAGCCACTTGTTTAAACCGCTTGGGTCCAAAGTTAGCGCATTCTCCAGAATCAAAACGTTTTTATGTGCGCTCAGAACCATTCAAAGGTGGTGATATTTTAGCAAATCAAAACCTTGCTCGTACATTAATCGAACTTGCTGCTGAAGGCGAGGCGGCTTTTTATCGTGGTCGCATAGCCGAAAATATAGTTAATGACCTTGCTAATAATGGTGGCTTCATTACTGCTGATGATTTAGCAAGCTATACATTACGCGAAAGCCTCCCTATTGTTATCGAGATGCGTGATAAACAAATTTGGACTGCACCACCAGAAGGTGGTGGTGCCATCCTACTAAATATATTAAATATTTTAGACTGCGAAGATTTTTATCAGTGTGCACCAGGCAGTGCAAATCATTATCATTATTTAGCACAAGCGGCGAAAGTTGCATTTATCAATCGCTTAGACTATTTAGGTGATACTAAATTGCAACAAAATGCTGTCTATCATAACATTTTTAGTAAAATTAATGCGACTCGCCTGTTTAACCTTATCAACCAAAACCACGACATCAAAACCGACGCATTAGCACAAAAAATCAGACAAAACCAAACAGCATCCACGCTCGATTCAGATATGAGCGGTAATAATACTACTCATTTCTCTATCATTGATGCCGATGGCAACGCTGTCTCTAATTCTTATACAATGAATCTACGTTATGGTTCAAAATGGAGTGTTGCGGGCTGCGGCTTTCTACTCAATGGCAGCATGGATTCTTTTTCGTTTATACCTGGCAAAGAAAATTACTTTGGCGTTATTGGCAACCAAGCAAATCTCTTTGCTTCTAATAAACGTCCAGCCAGCAATATGGCGCCAGTATTAGTAACTAAAAATAACCAAGTAGATTTAGTGATTGGTACTCCAGGTGGGCCAACTATTGCGACAACACTTGCATCAATAATAACCTTAATTTTATTTCACAATATTGATCCAGCCGAAGCGATTAAGCAGATTCGATTACATCATCAAGGTTGGCCTGATGTACTTTATAAAGAACCTGATAGTCTGGCATCTGAACTCAGCGATTCTCTCATGGCACTGGGTTATAATTTAAAAGATAAAGGCGAACCTATTGGTGATGTACATGGGGTGTTCCGTATTGCTGATGAATATCTTGCGGTTAGTGACAGTCGTCGCGAAGGTCAGTGTGCGGCTTATTAAGTAACCTCTTACATGCGAGTATTGTAAATGCGCACTTTGGCCAAAGAAACTATTGAAATACTACGTGAAGTATGGTCACTTTTACGTTTAAAACTCTCGTGGGTTATCATATTTTTATTAACCATAATAACTATGGCTATAGTTTTAGTGCCATACGATAAAATCTGGCTGGCTTTGATAACCCAAAAAGAAACACCATTTTTAGAAACGCTTGCTGATGGCTTTACGCTTTGGGGTGATTATCACACCGGATCGCTTGGTATTGGTGCGTTACTACTCATTTTAGGTGCGCTTTTTCGTAATACGCGTCTTCGTCGAGTTGCTTTAGCATCAATATTGGCCGCTAGTCTTAGTGGCCTAACAGTGAATCTTGCCCGTGGAGTCATTGGAAGACCACGTCCCATGGCTAAAATGCCTGATGGTCTTTATGGACCCAGCCTAAAATTTAAAATGCAAAGCCTACCATCCGGTCACTCTGCCACCGCTTTCGCTTCAGCAACAACCCTCCTAGTGACTATACCTATACTAGGTATGCCAGCGGTCGCTGCTGCATTCGCTGTGGCTTGGTCACGTTTATATCTACATCATCATCATCCAACTGATGTATTTTTAGGTGGAATTGTCGGTATATTAATCGGTCTGTTTTTCGCTATTGCAGCACGACGTACTTCAACCAAAACAAAGAACAGACAATTTAAAAAACTAGCTTAAATTTAAATATTTTTTCAAAGAAATTACAACGGTAATTTTATTTAAGTACTTATATAAGTACTTAAATATCACTATACGCTATAATTTAGAATTTGATTTTAGTGAATAATTTTTACCATGCTTTTGATAAGTTTTAGTCACATTCAGAATTTTTTACATTTTTTTCTATTGTCCAATAGAAATGACAAATTATTATATAGAGATCCTGAAATAGCTTAATTTTATTGTAAATATGTTAAAAAATAGCCCTTAATACGTTAAATTAATCATAAAATAAAATTTTTATAATATATTTTTGTTATTTTAAATAATTATCATGCTGCAGTGTAACACTTGGCAAACAAGTACATTATTTGCTAGTGTATTGCCCGTTTAAAAAAACGCAGATCTTACGTTTGCGAGAGCTGCGGGTTTTGTTGATTGCTGTAAGTTTTGCAAAAGCAGCGACCATCTAACCGTGTTTTTCGTAAAGTAGCTATCATGCTCGGTGCTTGCAGACGGCGTCCGAGTGTTATCTACTTCTTGGTGAAGTGAAGGAGAACCAATGTCCAAAAGAAGTATGGTCACTATGGACGGCAACGAGGCCACTGCCTCAGTAGCGCATCGAATTAATGAAGTGATCGCCATCTACCCCATTACTCCATCATCCACTATGGGTGAATGGGCAGACGAATGGTCTGCAAAGGGCAAGAAAAACATTTGGGGGCACATCCCACAAGTCACTGAAATGCAATCAGAAGGCGGGGCATCTGGTGCAGTGCATGGTGCCTTACAAGGCGGGGCTTTGACCACGACCTTCACAGCATCACAAGGCCTGCTGTTAATGATTCCCAACATGTATAAAATTGCTGGTGAACTATCTTCGATGTGTATGCATGTAAGTGCTCGCTCTGTAGCCACCCACGCTTTATCAATTTTTGGTGATCACTCCGACGTTATGGCTGTGCGCCAAACCGGTTTTGGCATGTTGTGCTCTAATTCTGGTCAAGAAGCGCACGACTTTGCAGCAATTGCCCAACGTGCATCATTAGACAGTCGGGTTCCCTTTTTGCACTTCTTTGATGGTTTTCGTACCTCAGCAGAAGTAAGCAAAGTTGAAATATTAAATGATGACGACTTGCGAGCTATGATTCCTAACGAGTTAATCGAAGCCCATCGTGCTCGTGCTCTCTCGCCAGATGAACCCATACTTCGCGGCACTGCTCAAAATCCTGACGCTTTCTTTCAGGCACGCGAAGCTTGCAATACTTTCTACGACAAATGTCCAGACGCCGTACAAAAGGCAATGGATGAATTTGCCAAGATTGCTGGTCGTCAATACAAACTCTTTGATTACGTAGGCCATCCGCAAGCTGAACGCGTAATAGTAATGATGGGTTCTGGGGCACAAGCAGCTCATGAAACCGTCGACTATCTTGTTGCTCAAGGTGAAAAAGTCGGTTTAATCAAAGTTCGTTTATATCGTCCTTTCGCAGTTGAAGCTTTTCTTAAAGCACTACCACAAAGCACTAAATCAATTGCAGTTCTTGATCGCACTAAAGAGCCTGGCTCAATTGGCGAACCATTGTATTTAGATGTAACCACAGCTTTGCGTGAAGCTCATGACGATGGTAAACGCTCTGGCAGCGAGCCTAAAATAACTGGTGGTCGTTATGGTCTTTCATCAAAAGAATTCACCCCAGCAATGGTCAAGGCCATTTATGATGAATTAAGCAAAAACCAACCAAAACGTCATTTCACCGTTGGTATCAACGATGATGTAACTCACTTGTCACTTGATTATGACCCCGAATTTGACATTGAACCCAAAGATGTCGTGCGCGCTTTGTTTTATGGTTTGGGCGCAGACGGCACTGTTGGTGCAAATAAAAACTCAATAAAAATCATTGGCGAAGATACCAATAACTATGCCCAAGGTTATTTCGTCTATGACTCGAAAAAATCAGGTGCCATTACCATATCGCACTTGCGCTTTGGACCAAATCCGATTCACTCATCGTATTTAGTTTCAAAGGCTAATTTCATTGGCTGCCATCAATTCACCTTTTTAGAGAAAATTGACATGTTAGCGCCAGCAATGACCGGTGCTACCTTCTTACTGAACTCGCCATTTGGTACCGATGAAGTTTGGCATAACATCCCCAAAGAAGTACAAGAATACCTCATCAACAAGAAACTTAAATTCTATGTAATTGATGCCTATAAAGTTGCAAAAGATACTGGCATGGGTGTTCGTATCAACACCATCATGCAAACATGTTTCTTCGCCATCTCAGGTGTATTGCCACGTGAAGAAGCTATTGCAGCTATTAAGCGTTCTATTGAAAAGACTTACGGTAAAAAAGGCCCCGAAGTGGTGCAAAAGAATTTTGCCGCCGTAGATCATACCTTAGAGCATTTGCATGAAGTTAAGGTGCCAAGTGAAATTACTGGTAAACCAATGCCGCCAACAGTATCTAAAGTGGCACCCGAGTTTGTCAAACGTGTCACTGCATTAATGCTTGCTGGTAAAGGTGACCTTTTACCAGTATCAGCATTTCCAGTTGATGGCACTTGGCCTTTGGGCACAACCAAGTGGGAAAAACGTAACATCGCTCTTGAAATCCCTACTTGGGATCCAGAGCTATGTATTCAATGTAATAAATGCACTCTCGTCTGCCCCCATGCAGCGATTCGTGCAAAATTCTATCCGGCTGCGCTACTTGATAAAGCTCCGGCAGCTTTCAAGTCGATTGATTTTAAATCGCCAACGACAAAAGGCGCAAAGTTTACTATTCAAGTAGCCCCTGAAGATTGTACTGGTTGTACTCTTTGCTATCAGACTTGTCCGACTAAATCAAAAACAGATCCAAGTCATAAAGCTCTTAATATGGCGGCTCAAGCTCCCTTACGTGAACAAGAGAAGAAGAATTTTGAATTCTTCCTTAGTCTTCCAGAGGCTGACCGTACCACCCTTAAGACCGATCTTAAGAGTACACAATTTATGCAGCCCCTCTTCGAGTTCTCGGGTGCTTGTACCGGTTGTGGTGAGACGCCATACATTAAGCTTGTCACTCAACTATATGGCGATCGTGCAATGATTGCTAACGCTACAGGCTGTTCATCGATTTTCGGTGGCAACCTGCCTACTACACCTTTCACATTTAACAGTGACGGTCGTGGCCCAACTTGGTCAAACTCGCTATTTGAAGACAATGCTGAATTCGGTTTTGGTATGCGTTTAGCCGTTGATAAAATGCAAGAAGATGCGCGGGCTTTGGTTACCAAACTTGGCAGCCAAATCGGTGATAATTTAGCTACTAAAATTATTAATGCTGATCAGTCAACCGAGGCTGGCATAGCCAATCAACGTCAACGCGTAAAAGAACTACAATCTAAACTTGTTGAGATTAAAACACCTGAAGCTAAGTGGCTCAGCAAGATAGCAAATTATCTGGTTAAGAAGAGCATTTGGATTGTCGGCGGTGATGGTTGGGCCTATGACATTGGCTATGGTGGCCTTGATCATGTTTTGGCCATGGGTCGTGATGTCAACATTTTAGTGCTTGATACTGAAGTGTACTCAAATACTGGTGGTCAAGCATCAAAGGCAACGCCAATGGGTGCTGCCGCTAAGTTTGCTACTGCTGGTAAAAGCTCGCATAAAAAAGACTTGGCTATGCTCGCAATGACTTACGGGAATGTATACGTGGCTCGAGTGGCTCTTGGTGCCAAAGATATACAAACCGTCCGCGCTGTTCAAGAAGCTGACAGCTATCCTGGCACTTCAATTATCATTGCTTATGCTCACTGCATTAACCATGGTATTGATATGCAAAAAGGCTTTGAACAACAGGTTGCCGCAGTAAACAGCGGCTATTGGCCATTGTTGCGCTTTGATCCACGTTTAGCGGCTCAGGGTGAAAGTCCGCTCAAGATGGATTCAGGAGCACCAAAGATCCCGCTTTCTGACTACATCATGAAAGAAACCCGCTATCGCCAAGTGCAACGAATGAATGCAGAAAACTTCAACAAACTTATTGAAGAAGCTCAAAAGCATGTCACCGAGCGCTATGCTCTTTATGAGCAACTGGCTAAAGCTATGTTACCAGCAAACTTAGTTCCTGGTGGCGCCAATAAATAATATTAATCCTTACCGCGCGCGAGTATGCGAACAAAGCATTTATCCATACCGTGCGCATGTCTAACAATGGTTAACAGTCAATAAAAGGGCGTCTATACTAGACATGATTACGAATAAGCTCACTTATAATTCCCAGTTCTTAAGTTTTCTGTTCTTTAAATCTACATTTTTATGTAATAATCGATTTTTTATCTTTAACTAACAAATTTGAACTGGATATTTAAAGAACAGGAAATAGGGAACTGAAAATGAAAGGCGATGATATAGCTGATAGACGGATACTTTTTGATGTTTTTATTTGTGATCAACTCTACTAATAAATTACAGACGCCCTTTTTATACTTAGGTACAAACAAACACATTATTTTTTGGTAAAAAATATTAAAATGCATTTTCATCTCGCATTTGCTATTAAAATGCGGATAAAATATTAGAACTGACCATGCAGCTTCGTCCTACTGTCCTTCTTGCTATACCTAATCGTAGTGCTTTTTTGCATGCATATTATGAGCGTGATGCTAGTGCTGGCGTTTGGGTCCCAGGAAACAATGATTTCAATTTAGGTACTCAAGTTGATATAGAAATTGCTTTTGCTGAAGAACAACTCGTTTTACATAGTCGCGGAGTTGTACGGTCAAAGCGCCTACATGACCACGCCAATTTGCGCGCAGGAATAGGTGTTGAATTTCTTGCTTCTGAAAATAAGACGCGCGAACTCATCTTAGCATTTGCTAAGGGTGAAAAAGAACTAGCTCGACGTAAAAGTCGACGTTTACCGATTGTTATCGATGTCGAAGTTACTTTACTTAAAGGTAATAAACATAATTGCACCACCGAAAATATTTGTCGTGAAGGAGTATTAGTCGCAAATATTGGCCCATTACCAATCGATTCGGTGGTAAAACTTGCTCTTAAACCACCAGGTTATAAAAATCCTCTTTTTATTGATGCAAAAGTCCGCTGGAATCGCGATGATGATAAACCTGCTGTCGGCTTCAATTTCTTATTTACTACTCCTTCAAGCATCAGCGAAATCGGTGAACTTTTAGGACTATTGCGCTCACGCCTAGCAAAATAATTACTATTAAATAAATATTAAAGTGTATTCGATCGTATACCACAGCTACTACCCACACATCTACTTGCAGATGCTACCAAGGTCCCGGTAAACTAAAATATATCGTGAGTGAAGAAACTACTGCTACTGAACCTACTCAAGAGCCTGCCGACCCTATAGTTATGGATCGTGCAGCTTTTGAGCGTATATTACAATTTGGCGTTGAGCGTGGCATTAGCGACTTGCATTTTGAAGTTGGTCATCCACCTCATCTTCGATTGCAAGGTGACTTACTACCAGCCAAATATCCCTCATTACGCCAAGAAGACACCGAAGCTATAGCTAAAATCTTGCTCGGTGAACATTTTGAAAGCTTTAAAAAGAATCAAATTGAGCGAGACGTAACTTATAGTATTCAAAATTTAAGCCGTTTTCGTGCAACTGTTTTTAAACAACAAGGATATATCGGCATTGTTCTGCGCGTTATTCCTTTAAATATCCGCAATTTTGAACAGCTTAACTTACCAACATTTCTTGATGATGTTTGTTTAATTCGTCGCGGTTTAATCTTGGTTACTGGTGCAACGGGTAATGGCAAAAGCACTACGTTGGCGGCCATGCTGCATCGCATCAACCAAACTAGGCGAGCTCATATAGTAACAATTGAAGATCCTATAGAATTTCTATTTCCTAAAGAAAAAAGCCTCATTATCCAACGTGAAATCGGCAGTGATACTAAAAGTTTTCGTGATGCCTTAGTTTCAGCACTGCGACAAGACCCTGATGTAATTATGATTGGCGAAGTACGAGATTATGAAACCGCAGAAATTTGTTTAAAAGGTGCAGAAACTGGTCATCTTGTTCTGACTGCAATTCATACTCCCGATGCTGTGCATACAATGCAACGCTTCATTGGTTTATTTCCTCCTGAAGATCATGATGCTGCCCGCATGCGTCTCGCCGAAGCACTTAAGGCTACGATATCATTGAGACTTTTACCAACAAGTGATGGTCAAGGACGAGTCCCCGCTGTCGAAGTAATGCGAGTAACCCGCACTATTCAAGAATGCATTCGCCAAGTAGAAAAATTAAATGAAGTTCCACATCATATTGAACAAGGTCGTGACTTGTATGGCATGCAAACATTCGATCAACACCTGCTTGAACTCCATCAGAAAAAACTTATTACCTTTGCTGTTGCCCGCATGGCAGCTACTAACCCAGAAGAATTTCAACGGGCGTTGACAATTGAATAATTATTAATTCGGACTTTAACTTAAAAAATACGCCGGTTTTTTTACATTTGTTTTAACCTCTGCCATGTTCATTCATAAAAATGGGTTAAAGGTGGCGATTTAAACTTGCGCGAGTTTTTATGTCATCACTTTTTCATTAACCCTACATCGGAGGAAATCATGACAGCCATCGCTCGTATTACTGAAAAAGAAAACATTGATTCTTTCGTATCTTCTTCAATATTTAACTGGCCTACGCGCGCTATCCCAAGCGCGGCCAACCGCCGCAGTTTGCCACGCATTAACGGTAAATTTGCAGTTTATCTGCATGACGATGAGTCAATCTTTACTGGCATTGATCTTTCATTTGGAGGTTTAATGTGCAGTGGTTCTACTCTTATATGGCCAGGTAATTACATTGATTTTGACTTAGTTCTTTCTGGAGAAAAAAACACGATTATGGTACGTGGTTATGTTGCTGAACTGGTGACTCATCACGGACAAATTGCAATACGCTTGCGTTTTGATAAAATAACCCAAGCCGCCCGTAAGCAAATTGCGCGCTGGATGGCTCGCACTCAAGGTGTCTAATGTCCATAATGGACGATGTCATTATTATATTCGGTAGCGATTCAAATGAACGACGAGTATCAGTAGCTTCTGCACAAAATATTGTGCGCTTATTACCACAAGCACGCTTGTGGTTTTGGAGTCCATCTGGTTCAATACATTTTACCGAAACCCAACGATTGCTCGATTTTGTCAATCCTTTTGAGAATGATTTCGACCCAGGTTCAAAAGCAATATATCCCACAATAGAAGCTGCTATAAATAGCGCTTCTTCTGCGAATACTTTCTTTTTAGCCTTACATGGCAAAGGTGGCGAAGATGGAATGCTACAAGCTTTGCTTGAAGCTAAATTTCTACCTTTTAGCGGTTCAAGCTCGCAAGCAAGTCATCGAGCCTTTGATAAAGTAATTGCTAAAAAACTAGTGCAAAGCCAAAATATTCGTACCGCTGAGTCTACCACTATTATCAGTGGCAACGATACTGAGAATATTCGCCAAATACTTGCTAATTGGCAACAGCAATATAAACACATCGTTATAAAACCAGTTGCTGATGGTTCAAGTGTTGGTTTGCATTTTGTAAATGACACAAACAGTCTCGATACTGTAATTGCGCAAATAAATGCGACGCCAAATATTACCTATCTTGTTGAAGCCTTTATTAGCGGTAAAGAACTAACCGTAGTGGTTATTGATACCGATAAAGGTCCTAAAGCTCTTCCAGGTTCAGAAATTGTAGTTGAACAAGGCCGCGCTTTTGATTTTGCCGGTAAATATCTTGGCAAAGGGACAAAAGAAATAACTCCTGCAAATGTAACTTCGAGTGTACATGCTCTGGCTGGAGAAATCGCAGTAGCAGCACATAAAGCAATTGGTTGCTATGGTTATTCACGCACTGATTTAATTATTAATGATACCGGTGCAATATTTCTCGAGATAAATACCTTACCTGGATTAACCAAAGCATCTTTCGTGCCCCAGCAATTAACTGTTGCTGATATTACTATGAGTGACTTTTTAATGCAGCAAATACAGCTAGCTCGCAGACGTTATGAATTTAAACAAAATTTGCCTTTCACGAAAACAGCCGACGTTTTTTAGTCTCAGCCTGCGCTGCAAATTCTTCGAGCAATTCGCGCTGTTTGCTGGTTAACGATTTTGGTATTTCAACTCTGACGATAATGTGCAAATCGCCACGGCCACCACCACGCAACCGGGGTACGCCTTTCTTTTTAAGGGTAACAACACCATTTGGTTGGGTCCCACTAGGCAGTTCGAATTCTTCATCACCCTCAACACTAACCACTGTCAACTTAGCGCCAAGGGTAGCTTGCACCATTGTGGCAGTAACTTCGGCAATTAAATCATCACCTTCACGTTTGAGCGTTTTATGGGGACGCACTCGAATTAACACATATAAATCACCAGCAGGATTACCATGTGTACCAGGTTCTCCTTCACCAGAGTAACGTAAACTCATGCCATCATCAAAACCGGCTGGTACTTTTACGTTAACTTTGCGACGCGCACGTTGACGTCCTTCACCACTACATTTTTTACATGGGTTAGTTTGTTTCATACCTTGGCCGCCACATGCCGGACAAGTTGTACTAATTAAAAATAACCCCTGACCATGAACTACCTGGCCGCGACCTTGACACATAGAACAACGCGTTGGTTTTGAACCATCCGCCGCACCACTACCCTTGCACTCATCGCAAGGCATATACTGATCGAGAGAAATTTCTTTTTGACAACCAAAAACTGCTTCTTCAAAATCAATAACTAACTTGTACTGTAAATCTGCGCCAGGTTGTCCTACATGACTGCTACGACGTGAACGTTGGCTAAAACCAAAAAGATCACCAAAAATATCACCAAAAGATGAAAAAATATCTTCAACACCAACACCTGAAAAACCTGAAAAACCGGCGCCACGCAAACCATCGTGACCACTACGATCATAAATTTGACGTTTTTGCGAGTCTGATAATACCTCGTAGGCCTCAGATGCTTCTTTAAATTTTCCTTCAGCTTCGGGATCTTTGTTACGGTCAGGATGAAAATCCATTGCTAAACGGCGATAAGCACGTTTAATATCCTTATCGCTAGCATCTCTAGCTACCCCAAGTACTTCGTAATAATCTCGCGGCATTAATGCCTCTTTCTATTTTTACATAGCGGCTTTTGCTCTGCCACCACTATTAGGCCTTAAAAGTTATACATAGGTTGCTAAAGCATACTGTCAACACCTAATAAATGTGTTATTTTTAAATTGTTTAATGGTTTAGCTAGCCTTTAATCTTATCTAGCACTTTACGCGCAACTTTAGCAGACTTGCCATTAGGTTCGACATCAATGCAATGACGATAGGCTTCGCGGGCACTTTGGTCACGACCTTGCATCCATAAAACATCTCCGAGCAATAAATAGGCACGAGCATTACGTGGATCTATGGTTAAAGCTTTACGTACGGCTTTTTCAGCATCGTTATAATGCCTTAACTCTATTAATGTATCGGCACGCGCTAAAATAGCATCAACATTATTGGGACGAAGTGTTAAAGCTTGCTGAAAATATCTTTCGGCCATAATATATTTTTTCTGACGTGCTTGCTGACTTGCTCGTTGAATCAACGCATTAAATCGACGTGGTTTATGGGTAGCTTTGGGTCGATTCCAATTAGAAACATCAAGCGCAATTGGACGAACACGTTCGTCAGCATCATTTGGTTTCTTTAAATAATCTTCTGGTGCAGTATTTTTTTCATTATCAAGTGATTTATGAGGTACTTGCGGATTTGATGATATTGACTGTTTAGATAAATCATTAATTATTACTGGGCGTAAATCAATAGCAGTTTGATTTGTATTATGAGCATGCATGGTTTGCCATGCCCATATGCCGCTGCCAACTAGCAAAGCTGCGCCAATAGTAACAGCAGGCCATATAATGCGTTTGCGACGCATAACTATCTCAAATCGTTGAGTTGGAGACATACCCATTGGTATGGCGTAAGCTGGGCGTTCAAATACACCTGTCTGTGGACCACGATATTCTTGTTCAATATCACCAGAATATCCGATAAGCCCTACAAGAAATCGGCCTAATCTTTCAGAGTCAACCTGTAATCCCGTGGCTCGCAAATGCAATTTTAGTTCGCGATAAAAAGCTACTGCATCTTGCGGACGTCGTCGCGGTCTTGCCGAAAGAGCACGATGCAAAATGTGAGAAAGCTCTAATGGCACTTCAGGATTAATTTCATGCACTGGCATTATTTGTTTGGGGGCAACCCCGCGCCGAATTTCTTCATCACTTAGCCCCTCATATAATCGCCGAGTTGCCAATAACTCCCATAGGGTTACAGCTAAGCCCCATAAATCAACGTTAGCGTTAATTGGGGCACCAACCAAAACTTCAGGTGGCATATAGGCAACTTTGCCCTTAAGCGTTAAATCATCTCGTTCTTCAAGAAAACGCACACGGGCGATACCAAAATCTCCTAATTTAACTTTGCCATCAAAAGTGATGTAAATATTTGATGGCGTGACATCGCGATGCACTAGTTCCATTAATTCGCCGGTTGGGGTTACTGCACGATGCACATAATCAAGAGCTCGTAAAACCTGCAGCGCAACATACAATGCTAAATCAGCAGGACAACGCAACCTTCGTTTTCGCAAAGTATCAACCAAAGAAGCTAAGTCAGTACCACGTACAAATTCCATAGCAATATAAGGTTGATTGTCGATTAGCCCTGCTTCAAATACTTGTACGACATTGGGATGACGTAAAAATTTAGCAATATCGGCCTCAGTTAAAAACATATCAACCATGGCACGTTCTTGTATAAGTTCTGGATGCAGGCGTTTCAATGCCAGGTCAAAAGCATAAGTTTGCGCATCTGGGCCAATAGTAGCTCGAAAAACTTCGGCCATACCGCCGTGACCAATTTTTTCTTGAAGCCAATACCGACCGAATCGTTGTGCCATAAATTTTTAACTAATTAATGTTAATATAAAGACTAGCACTTACAGTGCCAAGGCTCCAGCTACTCTTAAAATACCTATAAAAATTACTTAATTTTAGAAGAAGCGGATCTTTTGGCTGCCTCAATATCACAAAAGAGCAACGTTCCCCCTACCGCTGCTATTGGCAACAACATAAAGTTTAATAACGGTATAGCAAAAAGTAGCATACATGTGCTGCCAAATCCTAAACAAAGTAAGCGATGCCCACGCAGCCATCGCCAACGCTGACGAAATGGAACAAGTCTTCTCGCTAACGACAAACCAACGAATTCTTGAGCCACTAAAAGAGCTGAAGTCATGATACTTAATACTGCAGCAACCGGAGGCGCTGCTAACCCTATGATTAAAATAGGCAAATTAAATAAACACCAATAGACCAAACTCCAACCAAGATCAGCAATAGCCAAAAACACTGTAGTTTTCATGCGCTGAAACGTCACTGGTGCACTGGGTGAACCTAATATTAAGGTCTCGATGCGCTCAGAGAGAATATCAAGAAAAGTACTAGCTAATACTTGCCCAATCATCATCAAAAGTAAAACGTTGACCACCAATACTAAAACAATTGCAATAAACCACATAAGCCAACGTATTAAGATAGCAACAATAGACAACCAAAACGAATCTGCAGCCCATGCTGAAATATCAGCTACCCAACCAGAAACGTGGGGTAATAAAAACATAAAAGAGATAACACAAAGAATAATAAATAAGGCGCTGCCAATTAAAGTTGGGGCTGCGGCCAAATGCCACAAGCGCTGTTTAACAATAAAACGCAAACCATCTATTGGGTATAACGCACCACGAATTAGTTGAGTAATAATGCCGCGAGGTAAAGGCTTGGGACCAAGTATTTCACTCATAATTGCTCCATTGTTACCACTGCACTTTTTTCATCTTCTTGATTAGGGGATGTCCCTAATTAATACATCATATTTTTATGATAACAAGATCTGATGTTTAGGCACCGCAACTCCTAAGGTTTCGTAAGTCTCAGCCAATAAATTTGCAAATGGTGTTTTATTGGTAAAAATATGCGCCAAATGCGGAAAACGTGTCGCTAACACATTTTCTTCATGGTCTTTTAATGTCGGATCCCATAAGCGACGACGGCGATCAAGAAAACGATAAATTGCCATACTCGCGCCAGATGCAAGGCAACAAAATCGTATGCCAATTAAAACTTCATCATTTTCATTTATATCTAGCGTAATAATTTGCCCGCCGGTGACAATATGTTCACGACTATCAGGAATGATAAATGATAAATCTAAATAAGTCCCTGGCCAAATAGGCTTTTCACTAATGCAACGAATTCCACCTAAACTTACATCAAAAGCCCAAAAAGCCGGTTTATGTGCACGCGCCTCTACCAACATATATAAAGGACCACGTGCTGATAAGCGACGATTGTCAACTTTGTTAATGTTGTTTAAGGCAACCGCAGAACTATGAGCTGTAGATGCAGCAAACATGAGAATTCGCTCCTAAAGCAAAGGCATATATTGCAAGCTAGCGTCTCATTGAGTTTGCCAAAGGTCAAAAAATAGGCAATGATATTGACTGAATGTCGAAAATATATAACTTAAAAATTTATTTCATATTATACAGCGATAAATTAAAAGTATTGGGGTTTCTTAATGCCAGAAATATCGCGTTTTTTCGGTATAATTGTGCGACTATTTTATGATGACCACAATCCTCCTCATATTCATGCTGAGTTTCAAGGAGATAATGTGGTTTTAGATTTTAAAGGCAATGTATTAAATGGAGATCTTCAATCGCGAACCGCTTTACGTTTGTTGCGTGAATGGATTGATATTCGCATTGCTGAATTAGAAGAAGACTGGCAATTAGCAAAATCTGGCCACACCATTAAACCCATTAAACCGCTGGACTAGTAAAAATGTGGAATTGTAACAAAGTATCCCATATAAAATATCAACACGATTATATTTATCAAATTGTTTTTGATGATGGTCTCGAAGGATTGGTTGACTTTGCTGAGTATTTAACACGGGGGCCAATTTTTGATGCATTAAACGATGTTGCATTATTTCGTTCAGCTCGCATTGAAGGTGGTACAATAGCCTGGCCAAATGGTGCTGATGTTGCACCAGAAACATTATATCACAAATTAGAATCTCTAATATTTATATAGCCTACAACTTCGATATCACCATCAACTTGTTTTATTTTACAGCGTGACAATCGCATACTCTCGCTAAGCAATGCACAACCCGTACCGCCAACAGCATTAAGCGATTGCTCACCCCCAATAATTCGCGGTGCAATAAAGGCATGCACTTTATTAATTAAACCGGCATCAAAAAAACTGCCTAACAAAGTTGGGCCGCCTTCGATTAACAACGAGAGAATTTCACGCTGCCCCAGTAGTTTAAGTAATGCGGCAACATCAATACGACCATTATTAGCCGGGCAAACTAAAATTTCAGCCCCAGCATTCGCCAGTTTTTTTAAGCGAGAAGTCGGGGCATGTTGACTAACTATAATCAATGTAGGTGCACTCTGGCGCCGCTTTTTTTGTTGATGAATTTGAGCTTGATGCAATATTTCGGCGTTAAGCGGAGTGCGTGCATTGGTATCAACTATAATGCGAATAGGGTCACGACCCAAACGTACCCTGCAAGTGAGCGCCGGGTTATCAGCTATTACTGTACCAACCCCCACCATGATTGCGTCAAGATCAGCGCGCAACTTATGCCCAGCTTTGCGCGCTGCAAGACTAGTTATCCAACGTGAATCACCAGTATGGGTGGCAACACGACCATCAAGACTTGCAGCTAGCTTAGCAACTACCCATGGTCGCTTTTTATGCATATAGTGCACAAAAGCTTCATTTTGTTGGCGGCAATCTTGACCCAATAAACCGACAGCTACCTCAACCCCATGTCGACGTAAAAAACGCACTCCCTTTTTATGCACCAAGGGATTAGGATCTAACATACCAATAAATACACGACCTACGCCTGCATTAAGTAACGCTTGCGCGCATGGCCCTGTACGACCAGTATGATTACATGGTTCAAGCGTAACAAAAACATCAGCCCCGCGCGCCTTTGCCCCAGCAGCTTTTAAAGCCATGATTTCAGCATGAGCTAAACCCACACCTGCGTGATAGCCGGTAGCAATAACCTTGCCTTGCTTAGCAATTACACAACCCACCATGGGATTGGGATGGGTATGGCCGCGTCCATGTTCGGCTTTTTTAATAGCCAATTGCATAAGTTCGATTGCTGAGTGGCGTTTATTTGTTTGCATATGAGTTGCGTTTATTATCACAAAGCAATTAGGTTGGTATGAATTATTTAGGGACACCCCTATATGGAGAAGTATTTCAACAGTTCAATGACAGTTCAATGAAGCCTTCATTTTTTCCCAATCCGCGCCTAGCTGACCATCATGGCTTAGTCGCAGTAACTGATTCTCTTAATGTTGATTTGCTTTTAGATGCTTATACTCATGGCATCTTTCCGTGGTCAGAAAACCCGGTACGTTGGTATTCGCCTGATCCACGCGCCATATTTTTACGCAACCTAATTCGTATGCCTCATCGGCTTGGTCGCACGTTACGAAAACAAAACCTAAAAGTTACCTTTGACCAATCTTTTAGTGCGGTTATGCAAAACTGTGCCAAACAACACCGTGAAAGCGGTGAATGGATAACTCCAGGATTTATTTCAGCCTACAGTGCGTTGCATCATAAAGGATATGCCCATAGTGTTGAAGTATGGCAAGACACACAATTGGTAGGCGGCTTATATGGTGTGCAGCTTGGCGGTTTGTTTGCTGGTGAGTCAATGTTTCACTTGGTGCCAAACGCCTCAAAAGTGGCTTTTGCTTATTTGGTGGCGCATTTAGATGTGATTGGCACCCTACTGTTTGATTGCCAGGTAATTAATGACCATACCGAGCGTTTAGGTGCGGTTTGTGTTAGACGCAATGATTATTTAGCAGCTTTGGCTATTGTGGTGCATCAAAAATGCCGTTTTAATAGCCAAAAATGGCCGAGTGAGCCTTTGGCACCAGCACCAATTTAGTTAGCACCAATTTAGACCAATTTAGAAAGGTATTATTAAATTTGACAATAATGCAAATTGCATGCATAATACATGCATGCGTTCATTACAAATACGTGAATTGCCTGATGAAATTTACACCAAGCTAAAAATACGTGCTCAAAGTGAACATCGGAGTTTAGCGCAAGAAGCCATAGCCATACTTGAGCGTAGCTTAGCTATTGAACCAATGGCACGCCAACGCCGAGCAGCAATTTTATATTCAGCGCAACAACAGCCTATCAAATTGCCTACAAATGCACCTCGGCCTGAAGAACTAATAAGAGCGGATCGCGAGCGATGAAAGTAGTTCTTGATGCTAGCGTGGGTATTATGCTTGCCGTGGCCAATGAAAATAAAAAGCTACAAGATATAGTCAGTAAAGCCGAGTGGGTTTTTGTTCCGCATTTATATGGTTTTGAAATAGCCAACACTATTTGGAAATACGCTAAGGCAAAAATATGGCAAGAAGAAGAATGTGAAACAGTATTACAACGAGCTTTGTCTTTACCTGATGAATATATAGCAAGTAAAATATTAGCCAGCGAAGCTCTCGCATTGGCACAACAACAAAGTCATTCTGCTTATGATATGTTTTATTTAGTTCTCGCACGTCGTTATAATGCACTACTAGCAACGCTAGATAAAAAACTTGCAAAGATTGCTGCCACCATAAACATCAAAATTATAACTTAGTGCCCCAGGTACAAAAACAGATTCAGCTTCAGCTTCATCTTAACCAAACACCTCAAAAGTGGCTTTTGCTTATTTGGTGGCCTCTTCACTTCATCTGGTGCCAAACGCCTCAAAAGTGGCTTCTGCTTATTTGGTGGCGCATTTAGGTTTTTTTAGAATTTGGACATCGTCCACTTGTAAAAGCCAGACTAATTAATAATAATACCAGGAAATGCGCCATTCTAAGCGTAAGCGGGAATCCATTCTTAAAAGCGCCCAAGCCTGAGGCAAATTGTAGTTTGTCGTAAATACAACAGGAGTATCGGGGTTATAATGAAACGTTCATTCACTATGGTTGTAGAGCGAGACCCAGACAGTAAATGGCTTGTGGCCGAGGTTGTTGAGTTGCCAGGCTGTTATACCCAGGCCAAGGATATGCGCACGTTAGAGGCTAATGTGCAGGAAGCAATCCGTGCCTATCTCAAGACCGCCATGATCAAGAAGCCAGTTGTGGATTTCGTTGGTACTTGGCGTATCGAGGTGTCTGCGTGACCAAGCTTCCGGTCATTCCATACCGTCGGCTAAAAAAAATTGCCGAGCTTGCTGGCTTTACCTGGATAAACTGCGAAGGTAGCCATAATACCTTTCGTAACGCCCAGGGTAAAACCATTGTCATTCCTAATCACGGCCATCATGTCATCGTGAGACCGCTTCTTCGCAAGATCCTCCGCGACCTCGGTATTACCATCGAAGAATATCAGCATTTATTGCGTAAATTCTAAAGCCTCAGCTAGCTCGGTCTGTGTCAGCTTCATCTTAACCAAACGCCTCAAAAGTGGCTTTTGCATATTTAGTGGCGCATTTAGATGTGATTGGCACCCTACTATTTGATTGCCAGTTAATTAATGACCATACCGAGTGTTTAAGTGCGGTTAGAAATTTAGACCTAGACCAATAGGCGGTAACGCAGTCTTGCATTAATACTTAAAATGTCTATAATTAAATTAAATTATGTCTATTAATGATTTCAATACATCATTAGCACATGCAGAAGCTCGGCTTGCTACAGCAAAATTACGCCAACGTTCGCGCGCCGATCGAGGCAAAATGCGCATTAGCCAGGTCACAATTACCAAATTACAAGAATTGACTTGTGGTTACCTGCAACCACGAATGACCGCTATCATGCAGCAACTTCAAGATTATTGTCGCCTTCACCATGAAAAAGTTCCTGCCCGAGCAACGGTTTATAATGCTTTGATAACTCTACCAACCACTCAATATAAGGTAGCAACGCTGCCAGCAGAAGTGCGCCAAGCCCTATATAATATGAACGCTGAATCAATAGTGCCCGGCCATCAGCTAGCTTTTTATTGCCTCAATTATGGTAATGCACGGGCTATTTCTTTTACTGCCTCACTGCCTTGGTTAGCGCTGTATCAAGCACAACGCCAACGAGGTTGGCATAAAAAAAGCCTAGGTTTATTAACCGCGATTTTACGAGCACGACGAAATTTATAGCAATTTGTTTGTGAATAGGAGCAAGCAAAAGATGCCCTACGAACCAGCACAGGTAATACCTGCCTCATTGTCCACTATAGTCGATGATATTCCCTATTGGTTTGTCATTGGTGGTCAAGCAGTGCGTTGTTTATGCCCCTATCGCCCAAGCAGAGACGTTGATTTTGGCGTTGAAAATGTAAAAAATCTCGATGCCTTAATGGCAGTACTGCAACAACGTGGCACAACTGAAATACTTGAACGGTCAAACGACACTGTGCACCTTTTATGCAAC
The DNA here is from genome assembly GCA_016931625.1 of Deltaproteobacteria bacterium. Taxonomy (NCBI): domain Bacteria; kingdom Pseudomonadati; phylum Myxococcota; class Myxococcia; species Deltaproteobacteria bacterium. The sequence continues at coordinate 36,838 of JAFGEK010000081.1, forward strand.
GATATAAAAATTTCTATTTTTTCTTTGCCTATATTGCAGCCTTTTATTGAAGGAAAGCGTTTAGGCGTAACTGGCATTCTTGCAACTAAAATGCATGCAATTATCGACCGGGGCTTGCGACGCGATTTTTTTGATTTATATGTTGTGCTACAAAGTCAAAAACTAAGTATAAACGATTGCCTTACCGCCTTACGCACTGTTTATAATAAAACAGTACCAGACGGATTGTTATTAAGGGCCCTAACTTATTTTGACGATGCCGCGCGTGAAGCTGCTTTGCCAGGTGAAGGAATAAACGATTTTTCTATCATCAAAGATTTTTTTATTGCTAAAGTTGGCAGTCTAATTACACCGCCGCATAAAACCTTAGCGATTCAATCACAGCAAATTGATATTCATGATTGATATAGTATTATAAAATAGCAACCGCCTCTTTTAAGGCTTGTTGCCAAAATGGCTGAGTCATAGCCGTTTGTTGATCGATAATACTTATATCAACCCGTTGGTCATCAAGTAATTCGCGCAGTTCAGAGCGGAAATAATGCAACCTTTTTCTTAAAAGTGCTGCTGTTTCTGGCAAGGCAGTAACTATGCAGATATCAATATCTCCACCTTTTGTTATATCATTAAGACGACTGCCAAAAAGCCATGCTTGACTATCATCATATGAAGATAGTTGTGTTTTTAAATATTGGTGAATACTATTAATTTCATTTGGTAAAAGACGCATAAATTAAACTCAAATTTTTTTCTCAAGTAATAATAAGCGCGGTGCCGTATCTTTTAATGTATTAAACATGACTTCAGTATCTTCATCAGTGTATTCATGAGCAATTATGTTGCGCAATTCGCGCAAAGCCATCCATTCATGTGCTGAATCAATAAGGCCTAGTTTTTCTGCTTGATTGGCAAAATCTCGTAAAGAGCCATTAAAACCAGGGTCGTCTTTAAGCACAAAAGCCCTTACATATTTAGCAAGAAACAAATCAACTACGCGGGCATGTCTTGCTGCAAAACTCTCCCAGCTTTCTAGTTCAGCTTCACTTAAATTTTGTACTTTGGTATTGGCGTTGCTAATTTTGCTAAAACTATAGCGCAAGTGCTGCAATGCTTTTTGCAAGCGCAATTTATACATTTTCAGTAATGCGTCATAATCTTTCATAACATTTCTTATTTACTACAATAATATACCAAAATGAATATCTTAAACTTTGTCTGAATGTTAAAGCTTTATAGTGAGGTTAGGAACACCCCCTGAATAGACTTTACGGGGCTTCGCTAATTCTCAATAAAGATCAAAAGCGGCAAAAAAAGCGATCGCCGTAAAGCTAACTACCTGAAATTGCGTATCTATAAACATGGTTTTTTTAATTAATTTGTATATCACCAATTGGTGTTCGCTCAGACAGGCTTCGCGAACA
>JAFGEK010000082.1 GCA_016931625.1 Deltaproteobacteria bacterium
TAAACAGAGATATTTAGAAATAACAGGTTTGACAAGCACTTTAGTTTATATTGTTAACGCCAGTTAACGACATGACCTGACTGTGGTCAAAACTTGCAAAGGTTAATTAAATCGCCATGGTAGCGGGTATGAAAAAAATGATCTTGTAAATCTCCGATCGGTAATAACTAAGTTAAAAATCTTCGCAACAATTCTGATAATATTGCGAAAATCAATTTAAAAGGCGTAACTTTTCACACAATTTATTTAATGGCTACCAAAAAAATCATAGATAATACTGCTAACCAAATAAAAGCAGCACAATCTCAATATTCTTGGTCATGGACTCCAACTTGGCAAGAATCTACTATCGCTGATGATGCAAGCGCTAAAAAGGCTACTACTGACAGTAACCCAGAGGTAATTTCGCAACCATTGTCAAGCGATAACCCACTAGAAGACATCGATATTTCATATACAACAAATTCTCAAAACCCCTACAATACATGCTGTTTAGATTATTCGTTTGTGCCACAATATTCGCTACCAAATGATAAACTTAAAATTTTCAAACCATCAGACATACAATTAAAAGCTTCGCAATGTGTTTTAAAAGCTGCACCAGCGGATTTATCTGCTGTGCCGATTAATGAAAATAAACTTGGCAAAGAAATAAAAGTTATCAAAAACAATATCGATAAAATCATTAGTAAAAATATTTTAGCGCTGCAAAAACATCAGCCACAAACATTTATATTCAAAGCAACTGAAAATGACCTTCGTTTAAAAGCACGAAAGCAATGTGAAAATCGTCTTTATAAAGATAGTAATTTTTATCAAGACATTGAAGATACTTATAAAGATCAATTAAAAGATGCGTTAAATTGCATCAGCTTTGTAACCCTGCCCAATTTTGATTTATCCGCTCAAACTATTCGCTTGTCCGATAAATCAAACGATAAAGTCGCACTTATCGGTATTAAACCAGCAGTTATGTATGGATTGGGCCAATATACATCGACACTTTTGCAAATAACAACCGCTGACAATAAAGTAACGTATTACTGTCCCAGTAATGGCTTAAAGGTATTTGTAACCTACTCACCTGAAGAAATTAATAAACGCGCCAGCTTTGTTCTCACTAGGGGCATGCGAGGCCGATGGCATATGACTGCACCTTCTGGGGTGCCCGGACTTACTATCGAGGATAAAAAAGAGTTAGCCATACGCAAACATTCCCGAAATAATCTACATAATATTGCCAATGGGCAATTAACCCCTATTCTTAAGCAAGTTGAAAAATTACAAAATAAAAATCTTTATGAAATTTTTTGGAACGAAGACAGCCCAATTGCATTATCGCATGCATGCATAATGCTCGAATATGATATTGACATAATATCATCAGCAGACTCACCAACATCTGCACAAGAATTTAAAAAAGCTAAAGCCGAACATCAAAAACAAATTGATGCCTTTAATAAAAATATTGTCGATAATGTTATTGCCGCTGAAAAAAATGTGGCAGAAGAATTTGGTAAAAAAGCGGCGACTGATTTTAGAAAAAACTGCAAACTTAAACCCACGGTATTTATTGACGAACTTTCAGGATTAGTTAGTATTCAATATATTTTTGAAGCGCGCTTTGATAATGGGCGCAGTTTATTGTTTGACCCGATCAATACCGGAATGTATATTAATGATTACCAACATAGTGACTTTGAAGTACTGCAACAAAAAAATAAATTTGGTGAAGGATGGATTGCCTATAAACCAAATGAGCAAGACAGCACTGAAGTAGTTGATGCAACTGATGGTTTTGATGATTTTAAAAAGGGCTTAAAAATAACCAGCCAATTAGTCAATTTTGTCGGTGTTGGCGATGGGGTACACTCAGCGTTTGTAAATGCACAACTGCGCCAGTTAGGTTTAGCAAGCAAGGGGGTTCTTAGCCCGATCGGAATCGCTACCATTGTTACAGGTGTAACCTTAAATGCTGCTACTTGGAAAATTGATGAACGAGAAGATAAATCAGTACATCGCAAGCGCAATGCCGCAAGCGATAAAATGTTTATTGTCTCTCAAGTTGGTTTGACATTAGTAGCCGTAACTAATATCCCGGGGATTAAAAAGCTGCCTGGCGCACGCTTAACTGGCTTCATTTCAGGTAATGCGCTACTCGTCTCTGCTGCATATAGCACTGTCCTTGATGTTCAAGGCTGTAGGTCGCAAAAGCAAGCCATTGCTAAATCAGACTTGCCATCAGACATAAAAACTAAACGCATTAACGAGATGGTCTCTTCTACTATAGGTAATATATTACTTAATTTCGGGCCGGTAGGTTTAGCTATGCATTTAAATCGCCGAGCTGCCATTTCTACCGAAACGCCAGATAATTTGCCGGTTGAATCGTTGAAAAATTCGCCGGTATCTCTAGAATACTCAAAATATCGCAATATATTAATGAATGATGCAACAGACCAAACTTGTAATCCGTTACTTGCTTCACCTAAGAGAACTAATAACTTCTGGAATATACCCTTTGCTAAAAACTATGGTGGCTATGGTGCTGATGTACCGTTTGCTAAATTTATATCAGCAAATGCTAGAGAATTTGTTACTTATATTCTCGCGATTGCCGATCAACGCCATCTCGCCAATTTTATCGGCGAAGAAGGCAAACCAATTGCTGGTATTCTAAGCCGCTATTTCAGACGACCTCAAGATGTTGCCCAACAATTATATGATTATTTTATTAGCGAAAATAAGGGTAACCCTTTAGGTATCGAGCAAGTCAAATTGGCTCTTGGTATTGACAAAAATTCTTTAGAATTTGCGCAGACAAAACTTGGCAATGCGGTTAATACCATTGAAGCATTATTCAACTATAGATTATCTCGGCAAAGCAAAAACATTTTTGCACAAGCAACTACCAATGATGTCATATTAGGTGCTCTTGATGAAATCTTCCGCATTGCTGATAATCTAACTGTTGAGTTATCATATTATCGCAAATTACTTGAACCTCTAAGTAATGCTAAAAATATTGATGAATTAATTCAAGCTGTTTATGATTTGCATGCGCGTTTAGACGCAGCACAGAGATTCAAAGAACACGCTAATCAAATATGTAATAGCCCATTAAGTGGCAAAAATATTGCCGAAATATTTGATGAAAAATATTTTGATATTTATGAACCCGAGGTAGCTATATCCATTAGTAAGAGCAAAGCTTCAACCGCACAATTGCGAAATCGGCTTTTAGCTTTTGGATTTGAGCAACTTGAAATTGGTTTTCAAAAAGAATCATTTATTGCCGATAATGCCTTAGAACTATTTAATGAACACATTGATGCTCACTATAGTTCGAATGCAAAAATGAATTTTGGTTACTATATTTCTACACTTGCCAAATTAGTTCAGCGCATAAAAAATGAAAATGCCGATGTTCCAATGCCAGTGCCCAAAATTACCTGGTTACAAACAACTACTCTTAAACAAATCATCCCTAAACTTCTACCAGGATCTCCTAAAATTAATTACAATGATTTTGTACGTGGACCTTCTGGCACAACAAACATTGATATTATTGCATATGTTAATCGCTTAAATCGGTTCAAATTAAATTGTCAAACATTGATGGATCTTGCTATCGATGCTCAACTAACTGATTTATATGAGGCACTAGTTAATTATACTAAAGACTTTCAGGCAAACGTTATTGTTCCTACAATTAACAAAGTATATTTACCGTAAAATAAATATTTTATAATCTAAGCAGTTATTTATACTAATCTGCATAACTTAATTTAAACTATTTATTGCCACAACGCGGATCTAATTTATAAACATAAATCGCAGGTTCTTCATAAGGATGAGCAACGCGCAAAGCATTAAGCACCGCTTCAATATATTCTTCTGTAACCAAACACTCAATCCGATCTTCAATAACATGTTCGTCTTGATTAATTACCCCAACAAATGGTTGTGCGTCAGCTAAGGGTCGAAAACGCCCTTCACCACGCACCACAAAACAACTATGTTCATAGTTGCCTTGCTTGCCTGCACCCGCGCTAAAAATTGCCTCAAGCACTTTTTCTGTATGGGCAATGGGGATAAAAGTAACTAAGGTAAACATAAGTCTATGATTTAGCGCAATTTGAGTATCTAATGCCATAGTTTAACGAATTTTTAGTATTTTTTTAAGCTTTTGCTTATTGTAAAAACTAAATATTTTAAATAGGTTAAGGAATATGAAGGCGTCATTTGTAATTCGCCAAAATCAAGCATTAGAAATGCCTTTGAAAATTTAAAATTTCGGCTAATGTTCTGCTATCAACATCTGCGCTACTTTATCAAGAATGACATTAGCGATTTGTCCTTTAGGTAAAATCGGCAGAGATACTTTATCACCATTGCGATCAATAATAACTACCACATTTTCATCAGTAGCAAAGCCAACATCACTGCGCGAAATATCGTTTGCGATAATATAATCTAAATCTTTAGCAATCAGCTTCTGCTGCGCTTGTTTAATTAAATCTCTACTCTCCGCTGCAAAACCAACAGTCACCACACCTTTTGCACGAGGAGCTAAAGTGCTAAGAATATCTGGGTTACTCTCAAGCTCTATTTTTACCCTATCACCCATTTCGCTTTTTTTGCATTTGTGGTGTTCGCGTTGACTTGGTTTATAATCTGCTGGAGCTGCGGCCATTATTAATGCCTTAGTACCTGGTAAAGCCTTAAGGCATGCTTCTAACATTTCATTGGTTGTTACAACTTGTATTACTTGCACACCAGTAGGCGGGGTCAGAGCAACTGGCCCGGTAATTAATACAACTTCAGCCCCTCGCCTTTGTGCTTGCACCGCTAGTGCATAACCCATCTTGCCGCTTGAAGGATTAGAAATAAAACGCGCCGGGTCAAAAAATTCTCGGGTTGGACCAGCGCTAATTACTATGCGTTGACCTGCAAGATCTTGAGGGATAAGTGCTGCAAGTACACTTTCATAAATATCTTCAAGTTCTGCTAAGCGACCAACACCAAAACGACCCGATGCTAAATGACCGCTACCAGGATTAACAATACGCACCCCGCGACTACGTAATGTGGCAATATTTGTTTGCGTCGCTGCATTTAGCCACATACCCTCTTCCATTGCCGGAGCAACAATAATAGGGGCACGCATAGCTAAAGCAACAGCAGTTAAAGGCTCGTCAGCTCGACCAGCGGCCATGCAAGCAATCACATCAGCACTCGCTGGCGCTACCAACATCACGTCTGCTTTGTGGGCAAATTCAACATGACCAATCTCATAAGCCATTGCAGCTGACCACATATCAGTAACCGTACGATTACCAGTTAACGCTGAAAAAGTAAGCGGACCAATAAACCGAGTAGCTGACTCGGTTAAAATCGGCCAAACTATGGCCCCACCTTCCATAAGCATACGAGCCAGATTAGCTGCCTTATAAGCAGCAATACTACCAGTAACACCTAAAACAATGTTCTTACCTGTTAGCATGGGCAATTAACCTTGCACAAAACCTAACATATCGCCGTTACTAATCAAATACATTTAATATTATGCTACTGAATCATCTGCCGGCGTCATTGCGGCACGACGTGCTTGTCTGCGTGCTCTAATAAATTCAACAAAAATTGGAATGAGCGAAATGATAATTATAGCTAAAATCACATATTGAAAATTGCTTTTGACATGAGGGATAGAGCCAAAAAAATACCCCGCAGTACTAAACATAGTCACCCAAGCGATGGCACCAATAACATTAAATGCCAAGAAGCGACGATAACTCATATAGCCAATGCCAGCGACAAATGGAGCAAAGGTGCGAATGATCGGCATAAATCGCGCAAAGATAATAGTTTTGCCTCCATGTTTTTCATAAAACTCATGGGTGCGCTGCAGATGACGTTGATTTAGCCAACGCGAGTTTGAACGAAATACTTTCGGGCCTATCTTTTTGCCAATGGCATAATTCACCGAGTCGCCTAAAATACCAGCGATAGCTAACAGAATGATCACCCAACCAATTTGTAACGGAGAACCTGGCAATGCAGCCAAAGCGCCAGTAGCAAATAGCAAAGAATCACCCGGCAAAAATGGTGTTACTACTAAACCGGTTTCACAAAAAATTACTAAAAACAAAATCGCATAAAGCCAACCGCCAAAAACATTGGCCCATGCTGTTAAATGAACATCAAGATGAAGAAAAATATCGATAGCATTTGTAAAAAAAGCTGTTGCATGGCTAAAAAACTCAGACATTAAGCGAACCTTTCTATTCTTTTGGCCAAAATACTTTTAACCTCAGCCTTTAAGCAATAATTTTTCATGGACTAAATATTCTGCTTACATAAATGGCATAACGTAGCAAACAGTGCTTAATACCAACAGAAGGAATTTTGTAGTTCTTCAATGGTTTCATATTAACTGCAATAAGTGTTATGGACCGTCATCTCTGGGAGGTAGTACCTAAATGGGTCTGTTGAGTTTATTCGGCAAAGGACCATTATCACCCGCAAAAGTGGCGAAAATATCCAAACTTGCCTGCAATCCCTATGCGCAAACTGACATCCGCATGCGCGAAATGGCGCGTTTGCTTAACGATGGTAGTCCTGAAGCGTTATTTGGAGCTATTAAACGTTTTGCGGCCAATGCTTCTGGTAATATTGCCGATGAAGACGAAAAAAAATGGCTTACAAATCAACTAGTTGAAATTGGCAAAAAATCATTGGCGCCATTAGCAGAATATATTAGCACCCAAGAACAATTATCTTATGCATTACGCGCTTATCGGCGTATCGCCGGTGATGAGGCTACCAATAACTTTGTACTTGAAACGCTCAATCGCTATGGTCCTGATGACTATCGCTCAAATGAAGCTAAATTACAGTTAATCTGGGAAATCACTCAAGACATAGATAATCCTAATACTCTATCTAACCTAGTACCATTTCTTGTTGATCATAGTGATGATGTTAGGTGGGCAGTAATGGACTTATGTGAACGCGCTGCCAGCGAAAATAAAATCCCTGATGAAGTTAAGGAAAATATTATAGCCAAATTAAGTGAGATCGTCCTCAAAGATGACAATCGACCACGCATTGAACGTCGAGCTGCACAAATATTATGTGAACAAGAATGGCAAGTTAGCGGTAGTGAAGCAAATTTGCCGGCAACACTTGATGAAGACTTTTTTCTTGATAAAAAACGCTATGTTAGACGACGGGCTAAACGCCATTAAATAAAAAAACAATGTGGGGCTTAACGATCACCCATTACCATGGCAATATTAAAGATATGGCAAAAGTAATTAAACGTAGCAGTGATAATGGCGACATTTCACCTGACACTGGTTTTACTGACACTCTTTTGCGTCGAGCTCCAATTATTCGTAGTGATGTCATTGAAGCCCGTAGCGAGGGGCAGCTAATTCGTGAGCGAGCTGAGGCTGAGGCAACCGAAATTCGCGAACAAGCTCAACAAGATGCACATGAACTAAAAGAGCAAGCTCGCAATGAAGGGTATAAAGAAGGCTGTGATAAAGGGGCAGCAGAACTCAGTCAAATAGTTGCTGAAAGCAGCCGCCGACTGCAGCAAATTGAAGAACAAGCCATTGCGCAATTACGCGATTTAGCCCTTACTATTGCGCGTAAAATCATTGGCTGTGAGCTTGAATTACGCCCCGAAGTGGTTGTCGATATTATTAAACAAGCTTTAAGTGATAAAGCACGCCAACGCCGCGAGCTGGTCTTGAGGGTTAATCCTGATGATCTTGCAGTAGTGCGAGAACATCGTGCTGAGTTACTTGAAGTTCTCAGTCGTGCCAAAGAAATTGCCATACGCGAAGACCCCAATGTTGCTCGTTATGGTGTAGTTATTGAAACTGATGCTGGAATTATCGATGCTCAGCTTGAAACCCAATTAGCCGTCTTTGAACGAGTGCTTTTAGAAGCACACTAGATTTTCTAATCAAATAAGCTTTTCGCCCCTTTGCATCAATGTCAGGGTACGCTATAAGCCGGCGCCATGAGTGATGTAACACCCCCAGGCGGTGAGGGCCCTAGCGCCCCACCTGAAAACGTACCACCAGCTGACTCAGGTGATACTGGTGGTTTACCTTCAGGAATACACGAAAGAAATACCCCGATAAATATCGAAGATGAGATGCGAGCATCTTATCTCGATTATGCGATGTCAGTTATCATTGGGCGGGCTCTGCCTGATGTGCGCGACGGCCTTAAACCTGTGCATCGGCGTGTTTTGTTCGCCATGCAAGAGCTAAGCAATACCTATAACCGTCCCTATAAAAAGTCAGCTCGTATAGTCGGTGATGTAATCGGTAAATATCACCCGCACGGCGATGCTGCGGTTTACGATACTTTAGTGCGTATGGCGCAAGATTTTTCGCTGCGCCACTTATTAGTCGATGGTCAAGGTAACTTTGGTTCAGTAGATGGTGACCGAGCCGCCGCTATGCGATACACCGAAGTTCGCATGGCCAAGCTGGCCAGCGAGATGCTTGCTGATATCGACAAAGAAACCGTCGATTTTAGTCCCAACTACGACAACTCGCTGCAAGAACCATTAGTTCTACCTACGCGTTTTCCTAATTTATTAGTAAACGGCACATCAGGCATTGCTGTTGGTATGGCCACTAATATTCCACCGCACAATTTAGGTGAAACGATTAATGCGGTTAAGGCATTAATTCGTGATCCCAAACTACAAGTTACTGATCTCATGGCTTTTATGCCGGGCCCTGATTTCCCCACTGGCGGCCTTGTTTATGGCACCAGCAATTTGCTGACCGCTTATGAAACCGGGCGTGGGGTCATTCAAGTTCGTGGTCGTGCCCAAATTGAAGAAGGCAAAAAGAACGATCGTATTATCATTACTGAAATCCCGTATTACGTAAATAAAGCCGCATTAATTGAAAAAGCTGCTGAACTCATAAAAGAAGGTCGAATCGAGGGGGTTGCCGACATTCGCGATGAATCTTCACGCGAGGGTATGCGTATAGTTGTCGATCTTAAGCGTGATGGCAATGCCGATATTGTTTTAAATCAGCTTTATTCAAACACCCAGCTACAAACATCTTTTGGCATAAATATGGTGGCAATTGTTAATGGTCAGCCACGAACATTATCACTAAAAGATTTATTGCAGCATTTTATTGATCATCGTCGCGAAGTAGTTACTCGGCGTTCTCAATATGAACTTCGCGAAGCGCGCAAGCGTTTTAATGTCGTTTTTGGTTTGCTTGCTGCAATCGATTCAATAGATCGTATCATTGAAATAATTCGTCGTTCTCCTAATACCGATGAAGCTCGCGAAGCACTTATGGCTGAGAAGTTGCCATTATCGCCGGCATTTCGTGAGTTATGTGAGCGCCTTCTTACCATTGAATATGAGCCGGGATCAACCGCCCTAGCTTCAGGCTTCATTCAACTTAACCAAGAACAAGCTCAAGCCATTTTAGAGATGCGTCTGTCACGTCTTACTGGTCTTGAGCGTGATAAGCTTGCAACTGAAGCAGACAGTTTGCGCCAAACTATTGCACGTTTAGTTGCCATACTTCAGTCCGACGAATTGTTACTTGAGGTAATAATCGCTGAACTCGATGCTATTAAAAACGAGTATGCCGATGCTCGTCGCACTGAACTGGTGCGTGATGCACGAGCTATGTCAGTAGAAGACCTCATTGCTGATGAAGAAATGGTAGTAACGCTATCGCATCTTGGCTACATAAAACGAGCTCCGATTGATACTTATACCGCTCAGCGTCGTGGCGGTCGCGGTAAAACTGCAACTACTACGCGTGAAGAAGATTTTGTTGAAACCGTTTTTGTTGCTTCAACACACTCATACGTACTTATATTTACCGACCGTGGTAAAGTATACTGGCTTAAGGTTCATGAAATCCCCGAAGCCGGACGCCAATCGCGTGGCAAACCTTTAGTTAATTTAATTCGTATTGATAAAGACGAACGTATTGCCGCAGTGCAACCTGTACGTGAGTTTATTGAAGGTCAATATGTAATATTTGCAACGTCTCATGGCACGGTTAAAAAAACTGATCTTATGGCCTTCTCTAACCCAAGATATAGCGGATTAATTGCTTTATCTATAGATGAAGGCGATTCACTGATTAAAGTAGGCTTAACTGATGGTAAGTGCGAAATTCTCTTAGCCACACGGCAAGGTATGGCGATTCGTTTCGCTGAGAGCGAAGTACGACCTATGGGTCGTAATGCTGTGGGGGTTCGCGGGGTTAATTTAAAACGCGAAGGCGACGCTGTTGTAGGTATGGTCATTGTTAAGCAAAACGGCAATAAACAGCCACCAGAAATTTTAACAGTTTGCGATAATGGCTATGGTAAACGAACCGAATTAAATGAATATCGACTGCAAGGTCGCGGTGGCTCTGGTATAATTAACTGTAAGGTTACGGAGAAAAATGGTTTAGTTGCAGCTGTTGATGCCGTGACTTCTGATTATCAAATTGTTATAGTTACTAATCGTGGCATGATGATTCGCCTACGCGCTGCAGATATTTCAATTCTTGGTCGCGCCACTCAAGGCGTTAGAGTTATTACGGTTGGTGATAGTGAAAGTGTCGCCTCTGTGGCTCCGGTGATTGATACTGATGCTCAAGATATATCTGAAACTAATCTTTAGGTGGATTTTTAAATGTTAGGTATAATTTGCAACAAGCCACAAAAAAATAAAGCAATTGGGCCTTTAGGTCTTTTTACTATCTTAAGTATAATCATTACCTTTTTCACCATCCTGATAAGTTGTAAAACTGATATTCAAAGTGGCATCGAAAGTGCCAATGACTTGCTTTATAAAAAACAATATGTTGCTGCCGAGCGCCTTTACCATAAGTTACTTAAACGCCTTGAAAATGAAAACGAGCTTAGTGAAGCAGAAGATAAACAACGTATGTTAATTATGGATCGTTTGGGTAAAGTCAACGCCCTTTATTTACACGACTATAATCAAGCGATTCATTATTATCAAAAACTTGTACAACAATACCCACGTACAGAATATGCTTTTTCAGCTCGTGCAATGATTGCCGACATTTATCATCACACGCTTGGCAATCTTGAGGCTGCTATCAGCGAATATCAAAAACTTGTTGCTGAATTTCCAAACAAAAAAGAAGCACGCTGGGCCCAACTGCAAATATCAGGAGCATTCTTTCAACTAAAAGACTATGAACAAGCTCGTACTGAAGCAGGAGCGTTAATTAATCGCTGGCCCAATTCTAGTGAAGCCGCACAGGCTCGTTTTCAAATAGCCAACTCTTATTATGTACAAGGTCGCTACGCTGATGCTACTGCGACATATGAGCAATTGCTCGAAGGTAAACCCGACCCTTCGTTTGCTTCATTAGTATTGTTTGAAATGGGTAATTGTTATCAAGAACTTGGTGATTTAGATCGTTCTTTAGCATATTATTATGCAACCCTTGCCGATCACCCTAATCCGCTTCTAGTCCAACGCAAAATTCGCCATCTGCGTCGTCGTTTAGATCATGTGCGTCCTGCTGAAGATATTCAACTGCCTGATTATGTTCAGCGACGCTTGGCTGTTGCAAATGATAGTACAGGTAAACATAACAAAAACAATAAGATAGCTTCGCCTTCTAATAATGAAAACGACTTATTAAATACACCAGCCTTTAGCAATAAAAATAATAGTAATAATAAACAGTTAAAAAAAGTTGAGGCTATTAACCAAGATAGCACTGAACTCGCTAATGCAAATCAAGAAGAAAGCGACAAAAAAAACAAGCGTAAGGCTAAACGTAAAAAACCAAACCTTGACGCTGATGATGCTACAGGCCTCGATACTGCTGATACGCAAATACTGCCAGTGAAACCTAAAAAATCTGAAACAAAACCAGAAAACATTCAAAATAAATCTATAGACAAACCAAAGTCCATTGTTAAAACTTCTGATGCTAGTTCTAAACCTGATGCCAATAGTAATAAACCGCCTATTGCACCAGCAAAAGAGGACACGCCTCAATAACTAAGATAAGAGAAGCAGTGCAGTTTTAAACTATCATTTCATTTATAAAGAAAGTAACCAGCGACCATGAAGCGCCGCGAAGACCTTTATAGCCTTGCAATTATTGCCCATGTCGATCATGGCAAAACCACCTTAGTCGATGCTCTTTTCCGCCAAGGCGGACTATTTCGTGATAATCAAGTGATTATCGAGCGAGCTATGGATTCAAATGACCAAGAACGCGAGCGTGGGATTACCATTCTTGCCAAGTGCACCTCGGTTCGTTTTGGATCTGATACATTTCAGATTGTCGATACCCCTGGACATGCTGATTTCGGTGGCGAAGTTGAACGCACCTTGCGCATGATTGATGGTGTTTTATTACTTGTTGATGCCGCCGAAGGATGTCTACCACAAACTAGATTTGTTTTGCGAAAATCGCTTGAGCAAAACTTGCCTGTAGTTGTAGCAATCAACAAAATTGACCGTCAAGATGCACGCCCACAAGAAGTGCTAAACGAAATTTACGATTTATTTATCGATCTTGGCGCTCATGAGCATCAATTAGAATTCCCGGTTCTTTATACCAATGCTCGTTCTGGTACGGCATCGCTAAAAATTGATGAACCAGGTACTGACCTTGCGCCTTTAGTACAAGCAATTATTAAAACTATTCCCTCTCCCGAAGACCACAGCGATGGACCTTTTGTGATGCAGGTCAATCAGTTGGCTTACGATGATTATGTCGGACGCTTAGTAGTTGGGCGCATTCAATCGGGCGCAGTTAAAACTAACCAAATTACTCACGTGAATACAAAAACACGTGAATATGATACGCGCGTAACAGGGGTTTATACTTTTCAAGGGATAAAACGTATACCCTTAACTGAAGCTAAATGTGGTGACATTGTTGCTCTATCTGGTTTTGATGACATAGCCATTGGCGATATTGTTGCTGATAATCAAGCCACTTCATTGCCAGAGCCTATAAAAATTGATGAACCAACTGTGGTTATGGTGTTTCAAGTTAACGATGGTCCCCTTGCTGGTAAAAGCGGTGGCCAATTCGTAACTAGTCGCCATTTGCGCGAAAGACTTTATAAAGAATCATATGCTAATCCATCAATTCGCGTAGAAGATGGTGATACACCTGAGCAGTTTCGTGTGTTTGGTCGTGGTGAATTACAACTTGCTGTTCTTATTGAGGCTATGCGTCGTGAAGCTTTTGAGCTATGCGTACGCAATCCCGAAGTAGTCACTCGCGATGGCAAGTCCGGTAAAGAAGAACCGGTTGAACGTGTAGCTATCGATGTACCTCTTGAATATATGGGTGCGGTGACCGAACTACTTGGTCCACGACGTGCGCAAATGATTGATCATCGCAATGAAGGTTCCCGCACTAGACTTGAATATATTATACCGACACGAGGATTATTTGGTATCCGTAATCCCATGCTTACTGCTACACGTGGCACTGCTATCATGCATGGCGTTTTTGAAGGATGGATGCCTCATAGTGGTGCCATCCCCAAACGCATTGCTGGCGCCTTAGTTGCTGACCGCCTGGGCATAGCTACCCCATATGCCATTAATAATTTACAATCACGCGGTGCCTTTTTTATCTCTCCAAATACACAAGTATATGAAGGTATGATTGTTGGTGAGCATATTCGTCCTAATGATTTAGATGTAAATGTATGCCGTGAGAAAAAATTAACCAACGTGCGTAGCACTGGACATGATGAAAATGTTGCAATTGTTACCGCACGCCAAATGCCCCTCGAGCGCTGTCTTGAATGGATTAAAGATGATGAGATGATTGAAGTTGCTCCCGAAGCGATACGTTTGCGTAAACGTATCTTAGCTGCCAATAAGCGACCGAGTACTAAAGATAAAGACCGCGAGCGTGAAGAGTAACATTTAACTTAGTGTCCATCACCTAGCAGGCTTAGCATTGATTAATTGTTTTTATATTCTTAAAAACCGTTGGCGATGAGTCTATAGGTTACCTTTATTCAGGAGATTTGAATTCAGTATTCAGAATGAATAGCTAATCTCTACCGACGCCTATTGTGCCGACGCATACCTTTATAAGGCCGACCTGGTCTTTTTACAGGATCTAGTGATGGTACGTTGCTAGGGATAGCTGGCACCAAACCATCATCAGAGTTTGAAGAATTGGGTGAGCTTGTGGTTGGCGTTAACGCTGGAATTTCTGCTGCATTTGTTGAAACTGGAGGCGTAAAAGAAATATCAGTCTCTTGAGAAAACCCAAAGCTGAAAATAGCAATTGCATTTATTACCCCGATAGCTATTGCAGCAATTAAAAGACCAATAAACATACGCTGGCGATTACCAATTTTCGCTAGCATAACTTCGAGCAATTCAAAACGTTCATTGATACCAGTCAATGACTTTTGCGGTTGCGCTTCACCGTTATTAGCTAATAATCCACGTATTTCTACTAATCCGGTATGGGTAGTCTCACCAACGTCAGATAATGCGCTATCAAGGGTTTTTATGGCTGTATCTATATTATTTGTACGTAAAGTTAACTCTGAGATCTGTTGCAATACTTCATCAAGCAGATCTGTAGTTGATGTGTTTGATGAACTACTGTGATTGGTCGATGGGCTTGATGGCGAAGACGCTAGTGCATTATCGTTTGCCACACTGTTTGGCACATTAGCCACATTAGCCGTCACATTAGCAGCTGGCACATTAGCAACCGGCACTTCAGTAGTTATCTCGGGGCTATCGTCATCGAAATTTATCATAGGGTTTAGTTTAAAAGGCCTGCGGCTTTATGCCAAGCAGCTTTAGCATTCTTTAGAAATTTTTATTAACTTTTGGTTAGTTGTTGCCCAATGATGCTTTCATATATTAAGTTGTTCTTGTGTTTGCAAATATTAAAACATTGGCTTATTGCCTGTATTGCCTCGGTATTTTTAGCGCCGCATTTATCAATAGTTGCGGCTATAACTTGGTGCATAATCAATCACTACTAAACGCAAAAACTATTGCTGTGGCAGGTTTTATCGAAGATCAACCGATTGGCATAGCTGGCGATCTTGCTACTGCAATTGCACAACGACTAGCAGCATCAGGCGTCTTTATAACCAATGATACTAATAAAGCTGATGCAGTATTAAGCGGTCGCATTATTTCTGCCAATATTACTACCGCCCCAATTCGTGACCCCAATCAACCAATTGAAATATACCGCCTAAGTTTTACCGTGCTAGCAACACTAACTAGCAATAATAATGAACTTTGGCGTGGACAAGTAACCCTAGCTGATGATTTCTTACCTAGCCTTAGCCATAATGAACCTGCCAATGATTTGCATACTGAGGCTAATCGTCATGAAGCACTGTTGCGTTTAGTTGGTAGCGTTGCACAAAATCTGGTTGACCAGTTACGTACGATCAGCGCTATTAAAGCTGATACGGATAAAACTAAAGACTAAGAGTTAAACTGTGATTGCTGATAGAAATTTTGAACAATCCCTTCAAGAAGATTCTTTATCAACGGTTTACGCCTTAATTGGCAGTGAAAGTATTTTAGTCAGCGAAGCAGTATCTTTAGTACGTCAAAAGACATTAACTGCTGCAGCTGATTTTAATAAGCATGAATTTTCAGCACGCGAAACGCCGATCATCCAAGCAATTGAAGCAGCGCGTACAATGCCAATGATGGCACCAAAAAGATTTGTGCATGTATCTAGTATCGATTTTCTTAAATCGGCAGAACAAGCCCCATTACTTGCCTATCTTGAGCAACCATCAAATTATAGCGTTTTATGTTTATCTGGCAGCAAACTCGATCAACGCACCAAACTGGGTCAAAAATTAGCCAAAATGGGCGCTTTATTTACTTTTGAGCCGCCACGTCAACAAGAGCTATCTGGTTATATTGAAAAGCGAGCACGTAAAATTGGTTATCGTATTAATCATGATGCCACGCAGTTATTAGGTGATCTTATTGGTGTAAATGTAGGTAATATTGACCGCGCTCTTGAAAAACTCGCGCTTTATTCTGGCAATACTAACCCCATAAGTGCTGAAGATGTTGAAGTTCTAATTGCGCCAACCCGCGTTCACAGCATTTTTGAACTCACCGACGCCATTGGTAATCGCGAGCTTGATAAAGCCGCTATCATTTTAAGAAATATTCTTGCAGGCGGTGAAAGCGCTTTGGCAATATTAGGTATGATTACTCGTCAGTTTCGCCAACTTTTACAGATAAAAACGCTAGCAAGTCGCCGAGCATCAAATCAAGAAATCGTTTCAACCTTAGGTATCAGACCATTTTTAATTAACTCTTTACTAACACAAGCTCGTCGCTACACAATCAATGAATTGACTTTTGCTTTAGATGCAGCGCTGCAGACTGATATTAAACTTAAATCCAGTAAACTACCCCCTGGGGTTGCTTTAGATCGCATGCTTGTCGCTATTGCCAGCTATAAACGCAACGTTGGTTAGTATTTGGTGGCGCGCCAAAGCTCCCAATACTAATCAGAACTATCTATAAAGCAATAACACTTTTACTATTTAAAATTATTGTTCAGCTTCACGCTTAGCTTTAAAACGCTCAATAAGGCCAGGCAATTTATCAAGTAATTTATTTATACGCCCATCTTTTTCTGGAATAGCCATGACTTCAACACCTGCAGCAGTAAACGCTAAAACTGCAACAGGCCGAACCTTTCCACCACCAGCCGAACCGCTAGCCATACCTTTACCTTTACCTGAGTCTCCTGTTGTTGTCTCACCTTCACCACCACCTCCGCCAGCACCTAAGCCAACACTCAAATGAGAAACCGGTACTAAAGTTACTCCACCAATCTCTAAAGGTGTTCCCACTACTCCATCACTGTTAACCATTGAGGTAAGTTTGTCACCAATAATTTCGACTATCTCTTGCACTTGTTGCATAGTTATTACTCCTTCTTAATTACCAAGTTTTTCAAAACGAACTTTGCCATCTTCAATAACAAGAAAAGCAACTGGAGTAGCCTTAGCCCCACCACCAGCACCAATACCTTCGCCTTTACCTTTACCTTTACAATCTGTTTTTATTTTTGCGTAATGAGCATGATGAAAGCCACCATCACCTTCACCGCTGCCACCACCCGCACCAAAACCAAGTGAAATTTCACATAAGGTCACTACATGGCGGTTGCCAACACTGATTGGCTTAGCCATTACCGCATTGGCTTTTGCCATTCTCTGACATATGATTCACTAAGGTTCTCCATGCCTCTGCCTGTCCTCGCCGACATTTTCGCACAATTTCACTTTCTTGCTGTCGGCTATCCATAAAGTATCCGTAATCCTACTTTTACATTTTACTATTAATATCCAGGCACAGATGGATCGGTTTCAAAATATATTAAATTTTTACTTTTTATTAGGGGACACCCACTAATAACCGCTAGTTACCAAACGCTGTTAATACAATTTCTCGTCGGTCACGTGGACCATCAAATTCACATAAAAAAATATTTTGCCATGTTGAAAGTAATAATTCGCTATCAGCTATTGGTATAGTCACAGAAGGGCCGATAAGACCTGATTTTAAATGCGCATCGCCATTACCATCTTGAGTGTCATGTTGCCATACACCCTGCGGAATGAGTTTGCGCAACAAAGTAATAACATCACTCTGTACTGACTTATCCCAATTTTCTTGAATCATTATGGCAGCTGTTGCGCCACGTACATAGACATTTACTAAGCCACAGATGATGTCAGTCACCGCAACAAAATCGCGGACTTCACTAGTAATATCATACAAACCTTCTCGATTAGTGGTTTTAACTTTAATAGTCTTTCGCATGAGTGTAGTCTCAATTTGTTTAATTTTCTATAGCACGATAGGTTCCATTGGTTTTCTGCATTTGTTGACGTTGCATAACAAAAATAATGCGTCGACCTTTACGCTCTACGGTAACCGCAACTTGGCTTTTAGGTTTGCCACGTAATTTCATAACCACATCACCCAAATTTTTATTAAGCATATCGTCATCATCTACTGCAACTATCAGATCACCACTTTGCATACCAGCATTTGCGGCGGCACCACCATTAATCACTTTAACCACTCGCGGCCCATCAGTAGCAATATTTATTTCAAGACCGACACCAGTAAAGTCACCAGGAAACCCATCGATGATGCGGGTACGACATGCTGGCACAAAAAATAATACACTGATTATACAAATATCTATTGGCAGATGATAATATCTTAGGCTAATCGTTTGCATACGACGCCTTAACAGTTTTAAGGCTGTAAACATTGCCATTGCTATTAGCCCCTTGGATGGCAAGATTCGATTATTTATTAAAATGCTGATGTAAACGCTCAGCAACTGGTTTTGGGACTACTCCTGAAACATCACCTTGAAAACGAGCAATCTCGCGCACTAATTGGCTAGACACATAAAAATGGTCTTCGCCGGTCATCATAAACACCGTCTCAATATTTGGGCCTAAGCGCCTATTCATATGAGCCATCTGAAATTCAAATTCAAAATCAGATACTGCCCGCAAACCTCGTAATATTGCGGCAACGCCACGACTGCGTGCAAAATCAACAAGTAATCCATCAAATGCTACAACTTCGACTTTGCTATTTGTACCAATTGTTTCTTTAATCATCATTACTCGTTCTTCTGGTGAAAAAAGCTGTTGCTTTCTAATATTGGTAGCAACACCAACTATTAATCGATCAAAAACTTTTAATCCTCGTTCAATTATATTGATATGCCCGTTAGTTATTGGATCAAAAGATCCAGGATATAGTGCAAGAGTAGATTCATGCATTGGTTTCATGCCTCAAAAAAGCTAAGTGCTACATCTCCAAACTCACGTGTTTCTTTATATTTCAGTACATCAGGTGCATAAGGTGGTAGTCTTTTGCCTAGATGTTCGCATACGATAAGAGCATTTGGAAGCAGCAAATTTTGTTTCACTAGTTCTATTAAGCTCGCTTCAATTAAATTTTGGGCAAACGGAGGATCAAGAAACACCAAATTGAAACTAAATTGCAACGAAGCAAAATGAGTTAATGCACGCAATGCATCCATAATAAAAAGTTCAACACCAGGTAGCGCTACGGTGGCGATATTACGTTTGAGTACTGGATATACCTTGCGAGAATGCTCAACTAAAGTGACTTTTTGGGCACCACGTGACAACGCTTCAAGACCTAAAGCGCCTGTACCTGCAAAAAGGTCTAATACATGTGCACCTTCAATTTGCATGGCTAGAATAGAAAATAATGATTCTCGTACCCGATCAGGTGTAGGTCTCGTATCCATGCCTTTAGGAGCAATAAGATGACGACCGCGCGCTATACCAGCAATAATTCGCACTATACTAATGTCGTGCATGCCCTCATAATTACGCAAGCTTTTTTAAACAAAATATTAAAACTCAATAATTATTACAAAACTCTTATAGCTCGACTTGACATAGCCTATCAGCATCGACAATGAACCAATTAAATACTTTATTTTTTTGGAGGTATTGCCATGAGCTATAACGTCAGACGCCTTATACTAATAGCTTCCGCTTTAGTTTTAAGTGCGTGCGTGACCAGGGGTGAAATCGAAGAAATTAAAAAAAATCAAGAAAAAATTCTAGCAAAACTTGATTCCTTATCACGTGCTGGCGCAGCTCAACAGCGACCACAGCGTCCTCGTGGGCCTGATCGTGATACGGTATATTCTGTGCCAATTGATAATTCACCGGTAAAAGGTCCCAATGATGCTTTAGTAACCCTAGTAATCATTTCTGAATTTCAATGCCCCTTTAGTAAACGGGCAACAGCTACGCTTGAAGAAATTGAAAAAACGTATAGTAATGACATACGTTTTGTTTTTAAACATAACCCACTACCTTTTCATAATAGAGCCCTACCAGCAGCCAACGCTGCCACTTGTGCCAACGAACAGGGTAAATTCTGGAAAATGCACGACTTGCTATTTGCTGAACAGCAAAGCCTTGATGATGCGGGACTTGAAGCCAAAGCTAAAACAATTGGGCTAAATATCGATAAATTTAAAAACTGCCTATCATCAAATAAATACAGCAATCAAATCAAATCTGATCAGACTTTAGCAGTTAGGCTCGGCGCCCGCGGCACACCAGCCTTTTTCATTAATGGAAAATTTCTATCGGGTGCTCAACCCTTCCCAGCATTTAAGGCACTCATTGATGCTGAGCTAAAAAAAGCAAAAGACAGCGGTGTGGCTAAGAGCGAATACTACGAAAAACAAATCGTCGAAAAAGGCAAAAAATCTTTGTAAATTCAGTGGCATTGAACAACTTATGCTGGCTAGTCGCTACTAAATTTGCAACAATGAACATGACCAAATAATATTGATCATGTTCATTGTCTTGCATGAAGACGCTTCAAGAGGTAAACCCCTAATAGCATGACCATATATTTGCACGGTGGTTGGTATAAATCAGGGCTTAAAGGCGGACTTCGTAATGAAGTCCTTGATGGAGCCATGGATACTGCTGGCCTACTCCATCGTGCGGGGCTTAGTCCCGAGTTGGTTTCTCGTCTGGCGTTGCGTGTTCGCAGTTTAGTGCGTTTAGGTGAAAATACCGACGCGCCATTTGGTAGCCGTGAGCGAGATTTTGTAGCTGATCGTTTAGAATCGATTGCAGGTGATTCGGCAGAAATTATTAGCTTTATTGCTGATTGTCTTGACAATATTAAAAACTATGCCGAACTTGCAGCTTTTTATCTACACCTGGTTCATATTGCTCGAATGATGCAGTTGCTTACCTTGGCCAATCTTGGCCCAATGAAACCAACAAATTCTTCTGTCAATAGTGGTCCAGCAATTGGTGTTGGGTTAACTAAAAAAACCAAAAAACAAACTAAATCTCGTTCGATTAAAAAAATAGCTGCCAAAAAGACCGCAAGTAAGAAAAAAATAGTACGCCGTAAAATAAAATCTACTACTATAAAACGATCTCGTTGACGGTGTAATATGTGGCTTAAGCGGCTGCTTGCAATATCGTGGCCCAGACTTGTCGTAATAATATTTTACTGCGTTGCCAATTCAAACTGTAGCCAAGGCGAAAACTCTGATTATTTTGTAGTTCCAGGCACCAAGCTGCTACTTCCGCGACAACCAGGTTGGATACAAGATTATGCTACTACTGATGAAGATCCTACTTATAGTGGTATTGCTTTACGATTAATTCGACAACATAGTGTGACTGGCTCTCCACGCATGGATGTTGTGGTTGACTCAAAAAAGACTAAAAACGTTAAACTCGATGATTTTCTAAAGCAAAACCTACGCGAATTAGCTTTGCTCGAAAAAAACGGTAATATTCGCATCGAAAGCGTTAATAAACAGCCTATAAAAATTAACAATCAAAAAGGTTATCGTGTCAGACATGAGTACATCTTGCTTGCTGGTGAAGCAGCCATTACCCAACTCTCGACCTTTATAATATTAGAAGGTCGCGGAATTGCGATTACTGTAGTTGGACGCACAGAATTATATACACCGTTAGCTCGCAATATTGAAGCTATGCTTACTGGCATCAAATTAAATCTACCTCAGCCAAAGGTAAAAGAACCGACCAAGCCAAAAAATCCTCAACCTATTGATCTTGGCAAACTCGGTGGTAACAATAATTAGAAGTTATATTTAGGGATACCCCCTAATTTAAAGTGCGATCTCGTGGTGGCACTACATATAATCCACGACTACGACGTTGTTTTTGCTGACGACGTATTTTTGAAATTAAATATGATGGACGCCATTTGCCAGTAACTAATAAATAACCAGCTATCATACCGCCCACATGAATCGATAAAGTTGCAGCACCAGTTTGAATACCAAAAATTATGACTATCCCTAACAATAAAAACACTAGTGTCTTTGCCCGCATAGGCAAAATAAAACCAAATAATATTTTTGAATCTGCAGAACTAAAAGCCATTGCAACCAGCATTGCATCTAAAGCCGCATCTGGTCCCTGTGCAACACCCAAATCTGTAAAAGGCAAAATGAAATTAAATATATAACTTAAAGGTATAGCCAGTAACGCCGCTCCAATTGAGGATATTGCAAAAAAGCGAATGTAATCGCGTGCACCCCAACGTTGCTCAAACCAATTTCCAAAAAACCACAAAACAATCATACTCAAAATCAGCCCAAACGGTGAACCTTCAACAAATGGGTAAGTAACTAGGCGCCATAATTCACCCGCCAACACGTTATCGATACGAAAATCTAGCATACTGATACCAAAGCCAAACTTTCGCTCACCAATAGAAGCGCCTAGAGAAAGTACTAAAATAGCAATAAGCAAAATTTTCGTAACTGGCCCAACTCCGCCTGAACCTAAATTAAAACTGAAATTTGCTTTGTTAGTTGGCACGATTACTACTTTGCTTGAGTTTTACTATTAGTCAATGAGTTGAACGACTGATTAATTTTTAGGATTATTTAAGGGCTGATTTGGCACACTTGCTTTTGGTGGTCTTGGTGGCCCATCATTACCGCACCAACACCATGGAAGGCTTATTACTGCAATTAAGGCAAATATAATACGAATCCATAAGCGGCGCATATTGCTATAACAAAGCTATTTATAATGCAATTTGTCAAGTATCTTCTTATTAAATCTTCTTATAAAATAGCTTGACGAGTTACTCTACTAACTTCATTAGTGACTGACCTGTATGACAATATGCTCCAATGTTACCCATAATGCGAAATCGAATTGCAGAGCGACGTGAACAGCTTAGGCTGAATAAAACTGAGGCGGCACAACGTGTTGGCACCAGTAAACAACATTATGGCCGATTAGAAGCTGGCATAACCGGTTTAGATGCAGAATGGCTAATAAAACTTGGCAAAGCTTTTGAATGTCGTCCCTTAGATTTAGTTCCAGAGCTTGGCGACATTGAAGCTATGTCTGTACCACTTGTTGGTTATGTTGGAGCTGGAGAAAAAGTATTAAATTTTGATGATGGCGAGCTTGAACGTATAGAACCACCGCCTTTAGAAGCTTCTGTACTGCGCGTACGTGGCGATTCAATGTGGCCAGTTTATCGTGAGGGAGATTTATTATTTTTTATCCCAACCGATACTTTTGACCCCCAAGCATGCCTCTACCGTGATTGTATCCTACAATTAGTCGATGGACTTACTTACGTAAAAAGAATAATACCAGGACCTGACCCTACACTTTTCACCCTAACATCTTATCGAGGTCCAGAGATCATTGGTGTGCAAATACGCTGGGCATCACCAGTTTTATGGATTAAACGCGCCTAAATTCCGCTGCAAAGATTATTACTTTCATTAACTTTCCTTGTTCTCACTTATTTAGTGACATATATAACAATTTTTGTTACGTATATATTCATGAAAACAGGGATGCCAGAAAAACCACCAACAGTTCTATTAGTAGATGATGAAACCGTGGCCTTACGCGTGTTATCCTCAGCGCTTCGCACTTTCTTAGGCTGGGAAGTAATAACTGCGGTTGGTCCAATTGCTGCCGCTGCATTATATGAGAAAGCGGATATAGTAGTTACTGATTGGATCATGCCCAATGGCGGTGGTGCTCGGGTATTAGATGAATGTAAAAAACCTGTACTTGTTGTCAGTTCTGCTGAACATATTAATTATCCGTATCGAATTGATAAGCCAGTGAGTGTGCAATCTTTAGCACAAGCTATTGAGAATCTACTTTTTTTATCTAAACAGCAGTAACCTTAATTTGCCAAAAAGCTGGGCAAATACGCCGCGATCGCGACCCTTATGATAAACGTCGCCAAGTGATTAAATTAACTGAGAAAAACTATAAAATGCATGATGCATATACAAAAGCATCAATAACTATGAATGAACTTTTTTATGATGGTTTATCTTTTGAAGACATTAATCATTTTGAATCATTTCTTAAAAAAATCATTAAGAATCTTGAACAGGCCTTGAAAGCATTATTTTGATTGATTTGTTACTATAATGAACACTATTGGGTTGAAACTTATACGCGGACGTATTATGTGGCGCGCCAAAGTCGGGGCGTAGCTCAGCCTGGTTAGAGCACTTGCTTTGGGAGCAAGGGGTCGCGAGTTCGAATCCCGCCGCCCCGACCAATTGGGTATTTTCCGGGCCATACCGCATCCTTTGCATAGCCATTATCGTAAACAAACGTTAAAATATTTATATCCAGTAAAAAGTCTATTACCTAATTTATGAATATATGATGAAACAATGCCAGTAATTTCAATGTTTTACGGCATAGTAATTCGGCTATTTTCCGTGATAATCGTCAACATCATCGACCACATATTCATGCTGAGTTTCAAGACAAAATTGCTGTCTATGCAATCGATGACGGCGAGGTTATTGAAGGCGAACTTCCCAAAAAACAAGGATAGGCTGGTTGCAGCATGGATTGAAATTCATAGAGATGAGCTTCTTGCTGATTGGAAATTAGCCGTAGAAGGAACGCCAACATTCAAAATAAAAGGACTTGAGTAATGTATAGAGTAACCAAAGTTATAGCTGCAGATGATTGGACTCTTACAGTTACTTTCTCTAGCAATGATATTAAAACTTTTGACATGAAACCATTACTCAACTGTGAAGCCTTTATGCCACTTACCGACTTGACTGAATTTAAACGTGTTCGCAATGGCGGTTATTTTATTGAATGGCCCTGCGGAGCTGACCTCAGTGCCGATACTTTATTTTTAGATGCCAAAATATCTTAATTACCCCCCAACATTTGCAAATGCCAAACGAATGCATTCTTGGGCGCTTTCAAGATCGGCTGCTGATACAATGGTGATTTCTAAATCACCTGTACCGTAATGACCAATCTCGCGCACATCGCGGGCGTTTTTAGGCAGGTTTTTAATCTGTTTGGGATTGAGTTTTAAATACAATATCACTTTTCTCTTTTTAATCTCCATACAGACAAAGTTTTGCGTTAGTTTATATGCAATATAAAACTTCTTTGGTGCCTCGCTCACTTCGCTGGTCCTAACGATGAAAGTACTTTTAAATTTGTTTTTTTTGGGGCCACTCGAGATTGATAAAGATACATAATAATTACCCGCGCAGACGAAGGTACAGCTCTTGAGCTTAGCGTCATGCAGCTACAGGAGAAATACTGCATTCATTCGGTACCCAAAGTCGTTTGTGAATGCTGCCTTTATCGAAGACTACCAGCGAAGACGAAAGAGTTGTACCGAGGACGCGGGCCTTACTTGATTTATGACCTGAATAGTGACAATAGTTTTACATTACCGGTAGCTTATGAATTCTAGCACCGCGTTCATTTACTGAAACAACAGCACCTGCAACCAACTCATTTTCAATACTTGGCACCAGATTACTTACTATTTCAATTAAAAGGTCGCGGGTTACGCGAGCTATGCGAATATGTATTAGAGAAGGTTTTGCATAATGAGGTAGTGTAACTAAGCGAGCAAAATCATTATCAAGCGTAATAACTACCGCATTGCAATCAATTGCATAAGCCAAAATCTCTTCATCAGCAGCACAAGCCATTCCAATGTCAGCCACATGCTCAACTACAAAGCCGCGTTCACGTAGCTCGACTACGGCAGTACGAGGCAAGCCCATATCAAGCACGAGTTTAATCATGCTACCAGGCTATCAAGTGGCACAAACTTATCTTCAGATAGACTTAACGCAGCAAATGACAACGCCTGCCTAATATCTTCAGGCTCAAGCTCAGGGTAATCTTTTTTAATTTCGTCCCAGCTTGGATTATCGGCCAAAATTTCAAGCACACGTTGCACACTAATGCGCATGCCGCGAATGCACGGTTTGCCGCCGAGAACATTTGGCGTTGAAGTAATGCGGTCAAAATTCTGAAACGTCATAAGATTAGAATACAATCTAAATCTGCAAACATAAAGTCTATACCTGGGTTTATTTGCACTAAGGTCGAATTATTTGCCTTTACCCCTAGCCGCCACAAACGCATCTAAATCCGCAGGCTGAACCCTAATAGACCCAATAATTCGTACATGAGGCAAAGCACCAGAATAGCACAATTTGTAAACCGTTTTTGTGCTAATTCCAAGTCGCTGCGCCACATTTTTAACTGTAAGCAGTGCCTCTGGCACTAGCTCAAGTTGTTGCTCAGGCCGCACAACCGGCGCACAAAACTGTGTCATATCTAGTGTAATTGAAGCTAACGTGTGTAAATTATCATCATCAGTAAATCTAGCATTATCAACAGGATACGAGCCAGTACTAACAGGTGTTAAGCCATCAACAACGCCTGTTATTGCTTATAGTAATAATTTCGATAGAGTCATCTTGTGTATAAATTACCCGATATGAGCGGCTTAATTTAATAGAACGTTGACCTTGTCTATCACCTTTAATGGTTGAGTTAGGTATGGGCAATTCGGTATTTTCCGAATACCTCCCTTACACTTTATTTAAGGTTCTTCTTGAGGGCGTACAGGTTTTAGTGGCCGGTTGCCCGGCGTGTACTTAAGTACACTAACCTTCTCCATCGTTACCAGCCCCTCGGACACCATCTCGCCAAGGATCTCCGTCATGTGCTCGATCTTTTCGACCGAGTCAACGATCTCAATCACGACGGGCAAATCCTCTGACAGCCGCAAAAGGTGTGTCGTATGAAGGACGCTCCGAGCACCAAAACCCGCAACTCCATGAAAGACTGTCGCACCAGCAAAGCCCTCCTTGCGCAGCCGCTCAAGTAAAGCAACGTAAAGCAGTTGATGATGCCATTTGTCTGATTCACCGATGAAAATTCTCACTAAATACTGTTCGCCATTCAGTATACGCATGGGCGATTCCTCTCGATTTTCAAATTAGGCTCCAAGCCACCATCTAGCGCCCGCCCACCCTAACAGACACGCCATAAGGCATGCGATGACTGTAATAAATACATTCGCGATTGCGAGACCCCAGGCACCTTCTTGGATATAACGCATCGTTTCGTAGCTGAATGTCGAGTACGTTGTGAACCCACCCATCATACCGGTAGTCAGTGCTAAACGAAGAGTGGGTGATATCATCACTGTTTCGAGCCCAATGAACATCAAGGCAGCGAGAAAAAATGAGCCTAAGAAGTTAACCGCCAGTGTGCCGTAAGGGAATGCAGAACCCAACGCTCTAATCACCCATTTCGACACGAGATAGCGAGTACCGCCACCAACTGCACTTGCGAAACATATCCAAAGAAATCGTTCCATCACCTCTCCATTGCGCTGACTCTTAGTCTCATTTTTCACTTTTATCGAGACTGGATTTCTACTTTCGTAGGAATGACGAGAAGTTACGTAAAACTCTCTACGTCATGCCCTCGAAAGAGGGCATCCAGTAAAGCCTAATAAAATCGATCAATTACAGAGATGAGATCA
>JAFGEK010000083.1 GCA_016931625.1 Deltaproteobacteria bacterium
AGAGTTTTACGTAACTCCTCGTCATTCCTACGAAAGTAGGAATCCAATTCCGATAAAAGTGAAAAATGAGACTAAGAGTCAGGGTAAGAGTCACGTTGCGCATTTGTGCTGATGGGATATTTGAAACATTGTTATTGCCGCAATTGATGATTAGTATTGCTAGAATAAATGTTGTTAGGAAAGGCAGATAAAAACGCATGGAATCACCTTATAACCTTCTGAGTAACCACCGCCTATTAAATAAGTTTTTAACATAAAAAGAGACTTAAATCGATTAATTCGGTGCGTTGTTAAAAACAAAATATTTTTTTGAAATAATGAAGTATAAATTAATTAATATATGCAAACTTAACTAATATTTTTAACGAATCGAGCTGAAAAGGTCAAATAATGTCATTATTACGAATAGCTAGTGTACAATTTATATTTTTGTTTTTATGCGTTCTGCTTTTTTCTCGGCCCGTAATTGCTCAACAGTCTTCAAAAATCTCTTCGATACATGCTTTTAGAAAAAGGTTAGTTTTAACTAATGATCACGCCTGTTTAATTGCAAAAAATGGTAAAGTATATTGCTGGGGATCGGGAGCACCAAAATCAGCAAAATCTTCAAAGACACGTTTTAAAAAAATTTCTCTTGGTTTGTGGGCAGCATGTGGCATCAAAATAGATAATACAATTGATTGTTGGGCAACTTCGGGGGTTATGCCAACTGAAAAGAATTTTTTTGAATTTCGTGATGAATATAGATCTATCCCATGGAAAGGAAAGTTCCAGTCAGTCGCTTTGGGGGATATACATGCATGTGCCATATTAACAAATGGCAGAATCAAATGTTGGAAAAGGAGTGATGTAATTGTCGCAGATAGTTCATGTGAGCCAGATCCAATATTTGAAACCGAAGAAGATATTACCAATTCTTGCTGCAAAAATGGAAAATTAGATTGCCAAGAAACAAAAGCACCTTCAGGAAGTTTTTTAGCTGTGGTTGTTGGGGAATATTTTTCATGTGGTCTTAATAAAAACCACTCTATAAAATGTTGGGGTGATAATCAAAAAGGTCAATCCTCCCCGCCACCAGGGAAGTTTATTAAGCTTTCTGCAGGGTATGAGCATGCATGTGCAATTTTAACCAATGGTAAAATTGTCTGCTGGGGAGAGACTAAGGGTTCAAATCCTCCAGCAGGCATATACAAAGATATCGCTGCTGGAGTTGGTTATTCATGCGCTATTAATCAAAATGATGAGCTAGTCTGCTGGGGTCGAATTGAGGCAGAACCTGAAAATGAACCTCCTACAAAAGCCTGGGATTGGTCGCAATTGAAGATAGCTGAAAAATTTCAAACGGTTACCGCTGCAGCTCAAATTGCCTGTGCCGTACAAAAAAATGGTCGAGTATTTTGTTTTGGCCCTAATGGCACACACGAAGCGCCTTTTAATAATTTTACACAAGTAAGTGTGAGTAATGATAGAGCTTGTGGTGTGCAACCAGATCTAAGTGTTCTGTGTTGGGGGCATACTCCAGAAAAACATAAAGACATGTCTAATTATACTGAGCGGAATAAAGATTCACTGCCTGATGAATTTTTTAAGCAGCTATCTTTAAATGAAAGCTTTGGCTGTGGCGTTACTTTAGAAGGAATAATTCGCTGCTGGGGTTTTGGTGGTTCATTAGCAAGCGACAATTGTCAATTTACCGATGCACCTAAAAGGTGCAAACCATTCCCAGAACATCTTGGCCCGTGGAGCCAAGTTATAGCTGCAAGTCATCAAACATGTGGCTTAGCTAAAACTGGCCAAATAGCATGTTGGCGTTCTGATGAGCGACATGGCATGGATTGTAGTGGACAAGATTATGGCTTGGCGCAGCCACCAAAAGGTACTTTCAAACAGGTTGCCAACGGCGATGTACATTTCTGTGCAATAAATACCAACGATGAAGTTGTTTGTTGGGGAGGTGGTACAAAACCACAAGATGATGACTTTTATACCGAGAATATTAATGCACCCCCTGGTAGATTTACCCAAATAGACGCTAGGTCTATTTGTTTCTGTGGTGTGCAAACAGATGGACGTTTATCGTGTTGGGGAAGAGCTCAAGATTGGCATACTCCGAAAGGGAGCTTTGTTCAGGTTAGTGTAGGGGTAAACCATGCTTGTGCTATACGAGCAGATGGTTTGATTGTTTGTTGGGGAGCAGACAAGCTAGCCAAACTTGTACCACCAGCAGGGCAATATGTCGAAGTTGCATCTCACTATGAGTATAACTGTGCATTACGTGTTGACGGTAAAGTCAAGTGTTGGGGTGAAACTAAATATGATAAATTATCTCCACCATTAGGAATTAAGTGGAAGTAATAAAAATTAACGCGGTAATGCCATACCCTTACGGGCAATGAAGGCTACCGCTTTGAGACTATCGCCGCCATCGACATGAAAAAAACCACCACCATTCCAAGGTGAAACTGTGGGTAGGGCATCGAGTCCTTGTTCGAGCATTTGCATATCGGCAAACGCCAGCTCGAGGCGACAAAAAGTCGCCCGACAATCGACATCTACCACTGAAGCACCAGGCAGTATTCGTCCTACACCGGCGCGTAGGCCATCTTCGGCTTCTACTACCCAATCGCTGTCGGCTGGTTGCAGGGCGAGAGTTTGTTCTAGTCGATCTTTGGTATCCAAAGCTTTAGCGGCTGCTACTGCCATGCTTGTTTCGCCTTGCTCGGGCTCGTCTTGTTGTTTTGCCAGTGAACCATCGG
The DNA here is from genome assembly GCA_016931625.1 of Deltaproteobacteria bacterium. Classification (NCBI taxonomy): domain Bacteria; kingdom Pseudomonadati; phylum Myxococcota; class Myxococcia; species Deltaproteobacteria bacterium. Next base: position 2,757 of record JAFGEK010000083.1, read on the forward strand.
CTTGTTTTTCGTTACGTTCGAGGCGAGCGACTTGGTCAGTAAGCTCTTGCTGGGTTTGGCGAAGCTGATTCAATTGGGCTCGCAGTTGTGCCAATTGTCGGCTTTGGCCTTCTGTGCTAGCAGCGATGTTACGGCGTACCGTGTTTGCTTTGACTACTGCAACACTCGGGTGCTCTAATTGATCGCTAAAAGATATCCGTCCAATTAATAAGGCTGCTAAAGCGATTATAACCACAATAATACCAACGAGCAATATTGGTCGCATAATATACTCCTTTGGACGAAAATCAGACGATGGGGCCTAAGCCCCACCGCCTGAAATTAAATATTAGTTCTCTCTAACCCAATACGCACCAAGGGACGATTGATTACTTGAAAAGACTCCGGGCAGATTACAGGTCAGACCATAGTATCCGTAGTCCCAACCGCTTAGCGAGCCAAAGGTGAGCACCTTGTCATAACTGCTTGATCCTTCAGTATATGACCATGGTGTCCATTCACCCCAAGCACCAGCCGCGTCGGTCTTCGGGACTCGGCTTGACACATAGCAGCCAACATCGTTTGTAGCATTAAGGTCTTTGACGAATACCTTGACTTGATTAATACTGCTGCCATCGCGAATCATGCCGCATTTTATTTGAGTTGTGCCAGAGCTCGTGTTTACTATGGCTTCTCCACTAAGCTGTGCCGCAGACGAATTCGACTGGCAAAAAGTCCCCGGATATCCTTTGGCATCAGAAGCTTTGGCAGTCGTAACTCCTAGAACCATAACTCCACACACAATGATACTCTGAATTAATTTGTGCATATTAATCTCTCCTTTACTAGTTGAATTTAGGTACCGACCGTTGTCGGCATCGCATGGGTATTCGTGTTGGCTGAGTGTTTTCTAACCAGTTGGCGAAGCCAATAGCGCGAATACAAACAAGGAAATGAAATTCAGTGGGCCCCAATTGAAAAATACTGGTACCTTAAGGCTTATCGCTTAGGATCATATAGGATCATAAGTTATAACAGCATTTCTAGCACTTTGACATATGAGTTATGGTGATATTCAGGGCATTTTTTGCATAACATGCTTCATTTGCATGATATGCATGTTATACATGTTTTGTGGTATGCGCTTATTTTTATTATGTGAATTTTAATCAACCAACCAAAAATAAATAAAATCTAATATATTAATGATTTTAGTATGTTAGCTAAGGCGTTGTATCTTTTCATCTGAGGCTTAATAAGTTACAATTTATCCTTAATTAATAAGCAACATTTATTTTAAGATAAGCCGATAATGGTTATAGATTAAACTATAGTTTGAGAAAAGAGTATATTATGGCTACTGGTCCAATAACGGGCACTATTTCTGGCACTGCACAAAAGGCGATTACGTTTAGTGACGAGGTAATTGTAAGTTTTTTTAGAAGCCTTAAAACACTACCTTTTACTTTTGCCAGTAAACAGGATGCCGCTAGGTTTACATTTGGCACAGTTAAAGAGGCTATTAAACTTATTCCGGCTGATTAAATAACTGCATATATTGAAGATATATTTTCAAGTGTAACTAAAGAAAAACAAACTGTTACTGTTTTTTCACAAAATGCCAAATTAGCTGTTGAGAAGTTACATCCCGAACAATATGAAGTTGCAGTTGCAAACGGTCGATATAGCTTACAAGCCGGAATAAATAACACTTGGTCTGTATTAAAGAACACTGGCCAATCATTTAGAATATTTTGGCAGAATGGCGGGAGTACTATTAGAAGTACAGGTAGGCAAGTCAGCTTTATAGCCAGAGAAACTTATAGATATGGATCTTATCTTGTAACTTGGGCTGGTCAAAATTCTCAATTAATTATCGATGGTTGGATCACTCAAATAGAAAAAGAGGGCTTTTCATTCCGTGGAAAGATCATAACTCAGGTTAGTTTTAACAATGGCGGTCGGCCATGCACTCGTACTGGTGATATTACTTTTCGTGCCATAGGCAAGCGTAAGTACTGGAGGCTGCAGCAAATAAACAATCCGTGTGAAGGCTGTGCAGATTATGTAGATGTGTTTTTTTAAGGCAATAATAGTTTATATCTGATAGTGTTATTTTAACCTGTTAATTTGTATAAGATTTTTGGTGGAGCAGAAGGGGATCGAACCCTCGACCTCCGCATTGCGAACGCGGCGCTCTCCCAACTGAGCTACTGCCCCGACCTATAGCTTTTAAGTGAGCGGTTGTTTAGCAGTTTAGCCATAGCGGCGTCAACTGTAGTAGCTAAAATTTTAAACGCAAACAACATTTTATTGGTGGTAGACAGTTTAAACGGAAGAAGTAAACGAGAAATGTCTACAATACAAAACTGGACCAACAGTGTTATTAGTGTTACGAGCAGG
>JAFGEK010000084.1 GCA_016931625.1 Deltaproteobacteria bacterium
TAGAGAGTTTTACGTAACTCCTCGTCATTCCTACGAAAGTAGGAATCCAATTCCGATAAAAGTGAAAAATGAGACTAAGAGTCAGCAATATGGCCGCTGCCGCTGCTTGGTTACCTTTTGTTTTTTCTAATGTTTCTTTAACATATTTCATTTTTATCTCAGACAACTTATGTGACCCAGATGAAAGCATAGAAATTCGATTTGCTTCGTTCGCGAATATTGTTGCAGGTAAATGTTCTTTTTTAATTAGTTTTGAATCTGAAAGTGCAACAGCATGCATTATTGCGTTTTCTAGTTCACGAACTGGCGTGTCTTCAACAATCTATTATATGTAATAGAAAGTTCGTCTTCTAGTTTGGCTATTTCTTCAGGCAAACTAGGAAGAGCTGAAAAAATCTGCAATTCATTTTCAGACAAGTGCCAATCATTCAAAGGACGGCCTTCAAAAGTACATTCTTTATCACCCTTGCCAATACAGGTAATCTCTCGAACCAATACATCGACACCAAGAACTGCACTGGCAAAACCACTTGCCTGCCCTGCCAGAATATTGCAAACGCCATGATTGAGTGAAACATCTGCAACTTGTTGATAAATTTGTGCCTCTATTGAATGTATCCATTTGCCTTTAATAGAAAATTGTGCTTTTTCATTTGGCAAATAAAGATGAGTAATTTCTTCAGCGGCAAGACCAGTCTTTGCCTTCATAAAAGCACCAGCACGCAGTAACTCTTCATCTGAGGTCCAATTATATAGGTTACGTAATGCGGTTGCTACGACGACACCTGAACGATACCCCAGGCGAGATAAAATACGACTGGCGTGAGCCCCACCCAATGCCTCTTTTAAATCGCTCATCAATACTTCTAAAAATGGCAAACCAAAAATTGCTAATCTAAAAGAGTTAAAAAGAGGAAAGCCGTAATTTGGATCTATATCTAAAATTTCAGTGCCACGTAAATCACTTGCTTGCATTGCATAACTCTCAGTCTTTCTTTAATTGAGTCTTTCATTTTGAAACCGCATATTTTCATTTGTGGTTAACCTCTTCGCTACCAAGTCGGCGCTCTGTGCGTATTGATACTGTTTCTTGCAATAATCATCAAAAAAATCCTGCTCACCTGTTTTTTAGTACAAATATTTCGCAATGAGGAGTTTTAAGTGAAAACACTATTACGAATACTATCTCTACCGTTGTTAAAAATTTCAATAATACTTACCATCTGGAAACCAGCAACAGAAATTGCGACCACGTTGCTTAAGAGTTCTAGTGATTGGAAAAATATTGCCCTCGTTTTACATTTGTGTGCTTTTTTAATTTTTCCTTTAGGTTTTTTAATAAAGCAATGGCGCAAGTGGCTCTGGGGAGGGCTCGTACTGCTTGTACAAATTAGCACCACCATGATTGCTATCTTCTATGGTATGATACCCACCATTATATTCTTTGCGATGTTATCAATACTCACTTTTAAAGCATTGCTACAAAATAACTTAAACTTTTCAGGTAAAAACTGGGACAGAACATCATTTATACTATGTATATTTTTTATAGCATTTAGTTTGGCTTATCCACATTGGATCGAGCCCGTTTCTTTATCTAATATTCTTTTATTTTCCCCGCTAGGATTAGCTAATTGCCCCACCCTGCTGTTTACCTGTGGTTTTATGATACTGGCAGATAATTGTAGACCGAAATTTCTCTCATTTCTAGTTGCCTTTCTCACCATTTATTTTGGTTTTTTTTGGCATATTACGACTAAATGTATATATCGATGTGGTTCTAATTATTGCCGGATTTAATTTGTTAGCACAGTATTCTAAAGAGAATGCTGGCATAATATGGCCCTTTTCAAAAACAATTACCGCCGCTGTAGGCGCATTATTTTTTCTAATTAGTACCCAATCTGCATTTGCTAATAATGATACAGTGATTATAAATAAAACACCCACCAAAGCACCTTCGTTTACAATTAAAAGTGGTGACGATATTAAGCTTAATGAGACATCATTATTAGGTAAAATAACAATAATCTACTATGATTCTCAAGATACTGTATCTTTAAATCATGAAATAAAAAAAGCTCTACGCCAATGGCGTCTTAGCCTTACTGAGTATCAACGAAAACAAGTAACTATTTTACCAGTAATTGATGCTAGTTCTGCAAACTTTTTAACTTCAGGTATTTGGGCTTCTCGTTTACGAAGTAAATCTGAAGAAATGGGATATCAAATATATGGTGATTGGAATGGTAATATGGCTAAAACTTGGAAATTCGCAAAAGAAACGAGTTATCTGTCAGTTGCTGATCCAAATGTACAAATTACTTTACGCGCGATTGGCAAAATTTCAGAACAAGATTTTAAACAAATACTCGCTGTTATATCTAACTTGTTTAACGATTTATCAAAATATTAAATATTATCAAAAACTGATAAGCTATTTTATTCTTACGCTGCTGATTTTTCATGCGAGAACCAAACTTCTATTAGGGCCTCAATGGGCCATGGTTTCCTTTGGTTCTTCGAGGGGGCATAACCTATGCGTGGGGCCTCGATCGTGGGCCAAAAAATTAGCTGATGCTTTCCCTCGAACCTATTGCGTCTTGAGTAGCAAGCTCTTTGCCGGAGCTGCTTCTCTTCTCTGCCCATACCACTGCTAACTCTTGAACGTATGGCGCTATAATCTGGTAAAGCCATTGGCACTGTGTGCCTTCTTCGAGACACACGTGCCGTCTCCCTGGAATTAGTTGAATATATGCTACGAGCGCCTGGCCGTTGGTTTCGATTACATTGGTGTTCACTGACATGGGAGGACAACCGTTCTTTTTGCCAAGATCAAGCATTAAGAGTTGCAACTGCTTTGGAGTATTCTCGTTAGACGGCACTTTTCGTATGATACCTATGAGCCTTCTATAATACCTTGTATATCACGCAGGTGTTTATCAGATTGAGATACTAAAGGTAAAAGAATAAGGCTTACTTGATGATTAGTTGAGTAGAATTGCAATTTTATTCAAGAGAAATATTAAGTTGTACAATATTGCAATTCTTTAAAAGCTGAGGCAAGCATTGTAAGTAGTGGCTGTTTTTGCATCAGGCGGTCTTTATAGGGGTTGGTGTCACACCAAAAAAATATATTTAATAGTACTGACCAGGAGTACTAATGAAATTCAATCAAACCAGACAACAATTTACAAGTGATTATGATTGCATTGTGATAGGTGCCGGTAATGGCGGCCTCGCTTCTGCTCTACAATTAGCCAAAAAGGGCGTAAGAGTATTACTCGTAGAACAGCATAATCTTCCGGGCGGCTTCGCTTCGAGCTTTGTTCGCGGTCGCTTTGAATTCGAAATTGCTTTGCATGAAATAGCCGATGTGGGGCCATATTCGACCAAGCAGTCCCTGCGAGAGATGCTTGAGGATGATTTTGGCTTAAATATCGAATGGGTAGAAGTACCGGAGGCATATCATCTTATCATAGATGAAAAGAAAAACCCGCTTGATATCAAGGTGCCCTTTGGCCTTACTAATTTTATTAATACAGTTGAGCAAATTGCACCTGGTAGCCGAGAAGCTGTTACCAGATATATCGCCGTATGCAAAGAAGCAATCGATGGATTACTCTACCTCAAGCAAAGCAGGGGCAAACCCAATAAGCTGCACCTGATAAAAAACTATCCTAGTTTTATAAAGACTAGTGCCTATACTGTTGAAGAAGTATTGGATGCCATGCATATTTCACATGAGGCTAGGTCGGTCTTAAACGGCTATTGGTGCTATCTGGGGCTCCCTCCCAATCGTCTGGGTTTCACCCTTTTTGGTGCCATGCTTAACCGATATATCAGCACCTATGGTTTTATACCTCGCCTTCGTTCGCATGAACTCACCCTTAAGCTGGCTGAGAGGTTTAAGGAATGTGGTGGGCAAATAGCATTCAATACTCGAGTTGATAAAATCCTGGTTAAAGACGAACAGGTATATGGGATAGAAACCCATTGCCAAGAGGTGATCAATAGCAAGTATATAATCTGCAATCTTTCTCCGACCGTAGTTTTTAATAAGTTGATTCATCCCAAGACTCAGGTGCCCAAACAGGCCTTACGTGAATGTAATGCACGTCTACACGGCTCAAGTGCTTTCGTGGTTTATATGGGTTTGGATGCTCTCCCTAAAGAAATTGGGCTTGATTCATATAGCTACTTTATTATGGACAATCATGATATCAACGATATCTACAACAGCTTTGGCCGACTAGAAGCCCCTTTAGGTCAGGCTACAGTATGTCTTAACAATGCTATCCCAGACTGTTCCCCACCTGGGACATCGATTGTTTCGATCACTACCCTATTCCAGCCGCATGTTTGGCAAGGGGTAAGGCAAGAAGATTATTTTAAGTTAAAATCAGAGATAGCCGCAGGTTTAATTGAAAAGCTCGAGAAGGCTACTGGAGCCTCGATTCGCAAATACATTGAAGAGATCGAAATCGCCACCCCTCAGACAATGGCACGTTATACAAGCAGCTATGAGGGTATTGTCTATGGATATGAACCCGAGCCATGGGATTCAATTATAGCGCGTATGAAGGGCATGCAAGCAGAGAGACATTTTGCAGGCCTTTCTTTCTGTGGTGGCTTTGGCTTTCGCTCTCATGGCTACTTAAATGCTCTTTCCACTGGTCAAACCGCAGCCTTGATGACCTATAAGGAGATACTGGAAGGGAGAAATTAAAAATGGATAATATTAATCAAACACTTTCCCATTCACCAATCTCAGTTTTAAGTAAGTTTGGTATTACCGTAAAAGGGCATCTTAAAGACCTGTTGGCATTCATTAATCTAACAAAGCTTCGTCGTAAGCACTTTCAGGCTGCAGCGGATGCTTTTATCGCTAAGGATCGGATGAACGAGCTTAGCGCGAAATTACATCCGTCAATTCAATACTTGGTTATAGACCAGGTCTACCAGGAGGCGGAGAATGCTAAAACCTACAAGCTAATTCCGGCTCCCGATGCAAAAATTGAAAAACCAGCCTATTTTCGTGCTGGTCAATATATATGCATTACAGCTGAAGTCGCAAAAGGAGTTGTAGTTAATCGTCCCTATTCCATTTCATCCGCTCCTGTGGATGCCCAAAATGGCTATTATGAGATCACGATCAAACGCAATGAAGATGGCTTTGTAGCACCTTATATCTGGGAGCATTGGCAACCGGGCATGCATATGCAAAGCTCTGGGCCAGAAGGCCACTTTTACTATGAAGCGCTGCGCGACCGTCATTGCATTATTGCCTTAGCTGGTGGCTCAGGAATTACACCGTTTCGTTCTTTTGCACGAGAAATCGTGCATGGCAATCTCGATATTGAGCTTACGATATTCTATGGCAACCAGCATGATAAAGACATTCTCTTTCTTAATGAGTTAAATGAATTGGCTCAAAACTCAAAGGGACGGATTAAGGTCATACATGTACTGCAAACTCCCAGTCAGTACAAAACGCAAGGGCAAACCTATTTTGAAGAAGGTCTGCTGACAAAGGACTTAATAAAGAAACATGTGGATGTAAAAAATAGCACAATTTTTATTTGCGGACCGCAAGCAATGTACAACTTTTTAGCTACAGAGCTAGCCCCACTGGAGCTTTCTAAAAAGCAAATTCGCTGGGAGCTTTTTGGAGCGGCAAAGGACATCATGCAACATAAGGATTTCCCAAAAGAACAAGCGGGTAAATCCTATACATTGAACTGTAAGATAGCAAACTCGAACATAGATATTCCAGCCAGCTCTACAGAATCTATATTGGTGGCTATCGAGCGTGCCAAGCTGCAACCGGTTTCAAAGTGCAGGTCTGGAGAATGTGGGTTTTGCCGGAGTAAGCTACTAAGCGGTCAGGTCTTTATACCCGAAGAAAATGATAAGCGACGCGCTATGGATAAAAAAGCCGGGTATTTTTATCCGTGCGTGTCATATCCCATAGAAAACCTAAGTATTGAATGAAAAGAACGTTGTCACCATTTCCAGTGGGGATGATGTAAGAAATGCTATTAACAATACTCACGCAACTCGTAACACCAACAACCCATATGAGTTGCAATAGTTCAGTATTGTTTTAAAAGTAACCAGTGTTTTAAGGGGTAGTAGCAATAAATGCTATCATTTTATCAAATAAATCATATTGTTGGCATAATATCATCCAAGAACAACAGATAAATTTTCAATATCATCCATAGGTTTCATTAATACACTAAGAATATAATCTTGCAAAGGTGCTTTTGCAGCAATCGCCGTCTGTAATACACTACGCATAATATCTAAAGCAAAACGGCCTTCAAGCGAGGTACGAAACAGCGAGCTAGCCTCAATTAGTTTTTCTAATCTAAGCATGCGTTCACTAAAGTTATTGGTTATCTCAAGCCTTGGGTCATCAAGATATGCTGTTAGCTTATCGTAGTTTTTAATAATATAACGTGCTGCTTCACCCAATTTAGTCTCTTTTGACTGGAAACGATCATCTAAAAGCGCGTTAAAGCGATCATGCAGAGCGCAAAAGATCACATAAAGCACGGTATTGCCCAAAATTAGCAATAATTAAAAATTAAATACAAAGTGATTGTCATCGACAGAACGAGAGGGGCAACTAAGTAAAGGGCTTAGTCACCCCAAGCGGATGGAACCCGCCAATAAGAACGTAAGTGGTTATCTGCTATTTTCATCCTGCTGCCCAGTTCTTGTCCGGACAGCAAGGTGGAATTACTTCGTTTAAAATATTGTCGCTATTGCAATAGCCAATTTTATCTATGCCGAAGCTGTGATCATGGTCA
>JAFGEK010000085.1 GCA_016931625.1 Deltaproteobacteria bacterium
AAGTCGCAGGCAGGATTTTTGCGAGCACGCGGTCGTAAGTAGCGAATTTCGTGAAGATCGACGGGAGACATTTAGGGACACCCCCTACTATAAACTCATGGAGAGAATCGTGCGGCGTTCATTAAATTATATTTTTTCTTTGCCATTTTTATTTTCGCTTGTTTCGTGTTTTGCTTCTAACTCAGAAAGTTGGCGTCCGCCGACTGAAATAGATCCAAAAACTCCAGTGGGTATGCATGGCCAGCTAAGAGTTGAAGGACGCCAAATCATCGATGCTCACGGAAATCCCATACAACTTAAAGGTATGAGTACTATGTGGCTTAACTGGGAGAGTCGTTTTGCCACCAATAAAAAAGGGCTTCAGTGGATGCGCGACCACTGGGGATTAACTGTTTACCGTGCAGCTTTAGGTGTAATTTCAAGCGGTGGACAAATGCAAAGTACTACAACAAACGAACAATATGTACGCAAGATTGTACATAATGCCATTGATCTCGGGGTGTATGTAATTATTGATTGGCACGATCATAATGCGCATCTACATACCACAGCAGCTAAAAAAGTATTTACAGAAATGGCTCAAGAGTTTGGTGAATTTCCCCATGTTATTTATGAGACTTTTAATGAACCTCAACCCTTTGATGATGAGCGTAATTTTGTTCAATGGAGTACACATATTAAACCATATCATGAAGAAATATTAGCGGCGATTCGAGCTATTGATCCTGATAACATTGTTATTTTTGGAAATCCGCAGTGGTCGCAGCGACCTGATATTGCGGCCGCTGATCCTGTGGTTGGTGACAATATTATGTATAGCTTGCATTTTTATTCTTGTACGCATGGTGATGAGATCCGTGGTTATGCTGATGCAGCAATAAACTCAGGAGCGACGATATTTGTTACCGAATGGGGCGCTACCAACGCAGATGGTGGCCTTGATGGTAAAGTATGTCTTGATCAAGCCCAGCAATGGCTAGATTGGATGGATGAAAAGCAAATCAGTTGGGCGGCCTGGAAATTAGATGGCTGTTCTGATGCAACCTGTATATTTGCTAGTAAATATGTTTCTGCAAAAGGCAACTGGTCTGAAAATCAATTACATGGTCATGGACCATTTGTCGTTGAGCGAATGCAAAAATAAGACTATAGCATTTCAAACTTATTTAAGTTTGGATAAATAATACTTCATTATCAAGTCTAATGGCTTCGCCGAGTGAACAAGCATGAAATGGGCTACCGCGTAAATGATGCGGCGGCTCGGCATCAGCAATTTCAGGCAAATGCCCACTATTATATGGGTCTACTGTAGAAAGCCAAGGTGTATAAAATTTATTGCGAGCTTCGCGTCGAATATTTGGAGTATCTCCTTTGCTGCGAATCCAAGCTTCAATAAAAGCGCCGGTAAGATAAGGCCAGACAGTACCTTGATGATACGCTAAATCACGGGCGAGTTTGTCACCACTGTAGCTGGGAGCATAATTTTGTTCAAATGGGGCTAAAGTGCGAAGACCTGCAGCTGTCCAAAGATATTTTATTGCAACATTAATGATACTTTGTGATCGAGGACCATTTAGCAATGCAACTGGCAGGCCACCAATTGCAAAGATCTGATTAACTCGTAAGGTAGAATCGTTTTGATTCGGTACATGGTCAACATCAACAACGTCATAAAGATAGCCGTGAGTCTCATACCAAAAACGACGATCAAAACTTGCACGTGCACGTGCTAAAGGTTCTTCATATTCTGGCAACAGATGTGCTGCTATTATTAAGGCATTAATCCACAAAGCCTGAATTTCAACGGGTTTGCCAATACGCGGAGTTACAACAAAATCATCGGTTTTGGCATCCATCCAAGTAAGCTGTAAATTTGGTTCACCGCAGGCTAGTAAACCATCGAGGTCAGCACGAATACCAAAAATTGTACCATTCATATATGCTGAAATTATACTTAATATTGTTGAAGTAAGTATTTGATAATGTTCAACATCCACTCGACAACGGCTAAGCAAACTTGCGGCAGCAATTATAAACCAAAGAGAGGAATCAGCCGCATGAAAATCAATGCTACTATGATCTTCATTAAAACGGTTTGGCACTAAGCCATTCTGGGTGGCTTGGGCCCAGGTTAATAAAATTTGCAGGGCTTCACTGTATCTATTAGTAGCTAAAAATAGTCCACGAATAGCAATAAAAGTATCGCGCCCCCAATCAGTAGCCCAGGGATAACCAGCAATTATAGATAAACCGCTATCGCGTTTAACTAAATAGTTATCGACAGAGCGCTGCAAATGATGAGAAAATCGATTACGCCGTTTTACTTCTTCAACACGTAACCTAGCAATCATACCAGGGGCACTATCTTCATAACCGATACCGTTATTTTCAGTTGCGAATATAAGCGCCGCCTCGCGGCCAATTAAGTCGAAATGAAAAATGCCAGGGCTTGCTAAATCTTCAGTAGCATCAAATCCACGAGCTTGTTCTTTTTCATAATAAAAATTGTGATACCAAATAGGTTTATCGTCATAGATACCATTACTAAGACAAATAAGCGGAGGCGTATTCAGGGTGGGACGAAAGATAACTTGGGTTCCATGTTGTATGCCATGTAAATCAAGTGGACGTTCATACCCAAGTTCATGGTGATTGCGATATGCGAGTAATGGTCGAATAAAGAGAGTAAGTGGAATAATATTGCCAACTACTTTCCAAGATAGTGCTATTAAGGATGCCCCGTAAGGTATTAACCGTTCGTGTACCAAGCGAGTGCCATCAGCAAGACGGTATATCCATCTTGGCCATGGGTCGAGAGTAAAACTTTCAATGTGTTCATATCCATTTGGATGAATGACACCAGGTGCATAGCAGTGAGAGCTAAGATAAGTAGTACCATTAGGACCATCTACCCAAACCTCAATATCACCAACAAGCATGAAGCGTTGAGTAGGAGGGGTAAGAGCACAAATTAACAGACCGTGGTAGCGTCGCTGTCTAATGTTATACGCAGTGCTCATGGTATAACCACCACGACCGTCAGTTTCAATCCATTCTTTTGTCATCGGAATTTCATTGAGCATGTAGTGTATTGTAGGAGGGTGAAGAAAAATATGCAAAAAGGTTTTTTATATGCTGACTATTGTAATATTTTGTTACAATATAAATATTCGCATCTTGTATGTATTCGTGATAGCCGTTAGCTATGGTTGAGATAGATTTTGCACGAGTAAATATTATTGTTACCGGTAGGGTGCAAGGTGTATTTTTTCGTGCCTCAGCTTTGGAACAAGCACAAAGTTATGGAATTAAGGGATGGGTACAAAATCTTCCAGATTCATCATTAGAAATTGAAGCAGAAGGACCACGTTATGCACTTGAAGAATTTATTAAGTGGTGTAAACATGGTCCACCAGATGCTTTTATTAAAGAGGTATTTATCCGCTGGGGTAAATACCAAAACGAATTTACCACTTTTCGTATTTGTGGATAGCAGTGCCAGATAAATCGTTATCGTATACTAAACTCGATTCATCACTACAACCCACCATTGTTATTCGCAGTGGTGATATTATATATGCTAATCCAGCAATGGCGGGATTTCTCTGCACCACTGTAGAAAACCTGCAGGGTTCTTCTTATATTAATTATTTCGCCGAAGATGAGCGTGAACGTATTAGCGATCGTTATAGTCATAACAATCTAAGTGAACATGTCATTTCCGATTACGAGACAGTCCTAATTTCTCAAGATGGCATGCGAAAACCGGTGCGGGCAATTTCAAGTCTTACGTGTACTGATTTTATTGTTAGTTTTAACGATATCAGTGCTGAGATAGCTCGTCGTAAGCGTCTTGACGGTTTGGCTAAAATTGGCGCGTCCCTGCAAGCAGAATGCAGTATAGAAGCAGTGCTAAACTCGGTGAGTGAACAGTTTGAAAACCTTTCATTATCATTGGTAACTTTAACAACTGATGGAACAAGGAGTGAGATTACTTTTTTAGGGGCGTCAACACAGCTTATAGCAGCTATTAGAAAAACAATTGGACAAGACATTGTTGGTATACGGGGTTTAACAACACCGTTGTTACACATTGTATGGCATAAAGGGGTAGTTTTTGATGATAACGCCCCTAAAACAGCTGGCGAATTTTTTGGTGGCAAGGTAGGCGAACGTATTCGTGAAATTATGCAAGAGGCAGGTTTTACAAAGTCGGGAATTATTCGTCTTGATGTAGAGGGTGAACCTACATATTTGTTAGTTATTCTTGGTGGTTGGCTAAGTTCTGAAGATATGCCAGTTTTTCGGTTATTTGCTTCTCAAGTTGCTGCAGCACTTACTGGCGCTCGTATGATAGCTACTCAAAAGGCTGTAGCTGTTGAGAATGCGAGATTATATAAAGACTTAAAACATAGCTATGAAACTCTTGAAGAAACCCAAAGGCAGCTAGTTGAGCGTGAACGTCTTGCAGCTATTGGCGAATTGGCAGCAGTAGTAGCACATGAGGTTCGTAACCCTTTAAATGTAATATTTAATTCGCTTGGAAGCCTTAATAAAATTATAAAATTTGAAGGTAATGCTAAAATACTATTAGATATAATTGGTGAAGAAGCTGATCGTCTTAATCGTATAGTTAATGATTTATTAGATTACGCTCGACCAGTTGTAGTAAAAGTTAGACCTGAATCATTAACTCGAATTCTTGAAGAAGCTGTTACAACTGCATTAGAAACCTCAAATGCTGACATTCGCCTTGAAAGCAATATTGATTCTGATCTACCAGCAATACCAACTGATGCTCGTTTGGTTCGTCAGATGGTGTTAAATATTGCTATGAATGCTGTACAAGCAATGCCACAAGGTGGGGTTCTATCTTTGCGTGCTACCACTCAAAGAGAAAATGCTAAAAATAATGTACGCATTGATATTGGTGATACTGGCACTGGGATTACTAAAGAGGTTATCGAAAAAATCTTCAAACCATTTTTTACTACTAAGTCAACAGGTACAGGTTTAGGATTAGCGATAGTTAAGCGAATTATTGATAATTTATTTGGTGAAATATCTCTTAAAAGTGAACTTGGTGCTGGAACAACATTTACTATAAAGTTACCAATTGAGGAAATTAAACAAACAACAAACAATTAGATGTTCAATCATGAGTATGCCGAACAATATTGAAGTATCAATCTTAGCTTACGAATCGAATGCACCTTCGGTAGCAGGAAGCATTTTGATTGTTGATGATCAAAAAAACATGCGCACCACTACCGGCCTAATTTTACGCCAAGCCGGCTATAGAGTAGCTGAAGCAGAAGATGGCCATGTAGCGTTAAGTAGGCTTGCTAGCGAAACTTACGATGTATTGCTGACAGATCTACGTATGGAAGGTTTTGATGGTTTAGAGTTGTTACGTAGTGCAATAGAAATGACTCCTAATACTCAAGTTATTGTCATGACTGCTTATGGCACTATCGAATCAGCAGTAGAAGCTATTCGTCGCGGTGCTTTTGATTATCTTGCCAAACCATTTAAAGAAGATGAATTATTATTAAGAGTTGAGAAAGCCTTAGCACAACGTCAATTGCTGCGTGAGATGAGTGTGCTCACCAGTGAATTTCGTGAACGTTATGGTTTAGAAAATCTCATAGGTCGTTCACAATCTTTGCGTGAATTATTGACCTTGGTGGTACGAGTCGCTCCAACGGATGCTACCGTGCTTATCACAGGAGAATCAGGTACAGGCAAAGAACTAGTAGCCCGTGCAATCCATACCTCAAGTGGACGTGCGCAAAAATCATTTGTACCGGTCAATTGTGCCGCAATTACTGAGACCTTGCTTGAGTCTGAACTTTTTGGACACGCCAAGGGAGCATTTACCGGTGCTATTCGAGCGCGGCGAGGATTATTTGAAGAAGCTGACGGTGGTACTTTATTTATTGATGAAATTGGCGAAACTACACCTGGTTTTCAGGCTAAACTCTTGAGAGTTTTGCAAGATGGAGAAATACGTAGGGTTGGAGAGTCACAAGCTGTTCGAGTTGATGTACGAGTAATAGCAGCGACAAATCAAGATTTGCGTAAAGCAGTATTTGAAAAAAGATTTCGTGAGGATCTCTTTTATCGGCTTAACGTTGTACCATTACGTGTGCCAACATTGCGTGAACGTAGTGAAGATATTCCACTGTTAGCAGCACATTTTCTCGCAAATTTTAATAAAAGAAGTAATGATCAGAAAAAATTTACTCCAACAGCTATTGCTAAGATGTTAGAATACTCTTGGCCGGGAAATGTGCGTGAACTTGAAAATATGGTCGAACAAGCTGCCGCATTATCTGCAACCTCTGCTATCGCCCCTAAAGATATCCGTTTTGAGACAACTAGACCAACGATTAACCCTTCACATACTTTAGCTGATGTAGTCGAAATTGCTGAACGTCGAGCTATTGCAGCCGCAATTGTGAGACACGACGGTAACCTTGAAAGAGTAGCGCGTGACCTTGGTATTTCGGCAACTACTCTATGGCGTAAGCTAAAACGCTATAACTTGCAGGCAACAAATATCTAAAGCCACCTATATAACAATTAAAAGAATACTAATACTTTGTGCTATATTTCATATATGAAATTCATATTTCATATATGAAAAAGATAATAGTTTTGCCATTAATAAATTATTTGTATAAGCAATATAACATACCGATATTTAAATGAATTGCTGTAATATAGGTTTATTGCAGATTTGGCATTATATTTGCATAAATAAAAAAGCGTACAGCGCGTTTTGCTGAATTTGGTATCCCTCCCCCCCCCATTTCATCTTGACGCGCTGTACGCTTTTTTAAATATCTTTCCAAGCTGGCAAGCTAGCCATCATTTGTTTAGCAGCTTCACGTGCTGCATTTTCATCTAATCCCTGAGAGTGAGTAATAAAGGCAGTCATTCCGACCAAAGCTTCATCATATGATTTCAATGATCCATCTTGACGCGCACAATGAATGCAATAATCTTTTGAGGTGTCGTTGGCAGCGAATTCATCAGGTTTGGTCATAGGCATACCGCAAGAAATACAACGCTTATTAGACATGATGTTCTCCTTTAAGGTTTTTTTATGGCTAATAGGCCAAGATAATGCTCAAGTAGTTCTGGGCCGCAGCGTCTAAGTACCGAGGCATTGGGGGCAAAAAGATCTCTATTAGCTAGATAGTGATGTATAAGCCCAATCCAAGTATTAAACAGTAGATGCACCGGTATTGTTAAAATGTGTCCAGACTGCATTTCGCTTTGTGCACTTTGACTTAAATGAAAAGCTGTGGCTGATTGAATACCTAACAAGGTAGCCCGTGACATAGGTGGCAAAATTGGACCATCGGTCACCAAGCGTGCATAAAATTCTTCGTGTTCACTTAACCCGGTTAAATGGGCGTTAAGCGTTTGGCGTAAACTTGCCTTTGCGTAAACTAACTCATGAATACGTTTTACTACGCGTTCGCCATAAACCCCTACAACTGCAGCGACTAATTCATCACGGGTTTTAAAATGGGCAAAGATTAACCCATGAGAAACTTGGGCGCGCTCGGCCACCGCAAGCGTTGTAGTGCCGTTAATCCCAAATAGACAAAATAACTCATAAGCTGATGATAATATGCGCTCATGAGTGCGTTTTTTTTGTTGTTGACGTTTATTTAATTGAAGCATTTAAAATTAAGTATACGCTCAATGAGTAAAAACTCAATTAAAAAAAAAGAACTCGGTCGAGATCATATCGAGTTGTTGTTTGGCGTCAGTAAAAATTTTACGGTAATCACAAATTAAAAAACCCCTCTTAACATAACAGCAGTACTAGTCTTAAGTGTGCAGCGCGCGTTAATAGTGCAAAACTTAGGGTTTAGGTTAAAACCATACAACTTAAACACTAGAAAGCAACTAACACACAGATAAACCTCTGTATTTAGGTGAAAGTGGAGAGCAAATGGCAAAGTTAAGTGGTAAAGTATTAGTAGCGCAAGGTGGCGGACCAACCGCTGTGATTAATCAATCTTTAGCTGGTGTAGTGACCGAAGCTCGCCGTTATGGCGATATTACTCGTGTTTATGGCGCGGTAAATGGTGTTTCGGGTATTGTAAATGAAAATCTTGTCGATTTAACCCAAGAAACACGTAGCAATTTACATAATGTTGCTATGACCCCATCATCAGCCTTGTTTTCAACTCGTGATAAGCCTGACGCTGAATATTGCGCTCGTATTTTTAAAACATTACAAGCACATGATGTTCGCTACTTTTTCTATATTGGTGGCAATGATAGCTCTGATACGGCGCGTATTGTTAGTGAGCACGCTAAGCAAAGTGGCTATGAAATGCGTTGCATTCATATCCCTAAAACCATTGATAACGATTTGGTTTTAAATGATCATACTCCTGGTTTTGGTTCAGCCGCGCGTTTTGTTTCATTAGCATTTTCTGGCGCCAATCTAGATAATCGCTCGCTACCGGGTGTGTATGTGGCGATTGTTATGGGTCGTCATGCTGGCTTTTTAACGGCAGCTAGTGCGCTTGGTCGTGTATACAAAGACGATGGTCCACATCTTGTTTATGTGCCAGAGCATGCATTTGATATTGAGCGTTTTCTTTCAGATGTTGATCGTGTTTATAAAAAATATGGTCGTTGTATTATTGCTGCTAGCGAAGGCATTAGCGATAAAGATCATAATCCCATCATTGCTAAGCTAATGAAAGAACAAGAAAAAGATGCGCACGGTAATGTGCAGCTTTCAGGTACTGGCGCTCTTGGTGATTTGCTGGCTGACGAAATTCGCGCCAAATTAAAAATTAAGCGTGTTCGTGCAGATACCTTTGGCTATCTGCAACGTTCATTCTTAGGCATTGCCTCTGATGTTGATGCACGTGAAGCTTTTGAAGTAGCCTCTCGTGGTGTGCAATTAGCCGTTTTAGGTGAAGATGATGGTTCAATGACCATCAAACGTGTTGGTGACTATGCGGTTGATTATCAACTAGTACCGCTTAAAGAGATTGCTGCCAAAACCAAACATCTTGATCCATCATTTATTAATGCTGAAGGTAACGATGTTACCCCAGCATTTTTAGATTATGGTCGTCCGCTGCTTGGTACTAATATGCCGCATGCCATGCGTTTGTTGGCGCCAAGTGTTAAGAAATTATTAGGCTAAGCAAGCTAGGTAGATTTGATGAATACCAATAGCGCTGTAACTAGGGACACCGCCTAGTTACAGTGCTATTTTGATATCGATAATTTAGTCGATAATTAGTCGATATGTTACAAGCATTTATAGATGTCCGTATTAATGGTGGGTGGTATTGTCAGATATTGGTTTAGACAATAAAGGTTACAGTTGTATGCTTGCACAGGCATGAATAGATTTGCTACAAACGGCGAATATGACTATTCGTAGTTTTCAAAGACAATATCTTAAGGGTCTGGCTCACGACCTCAATCCAGTTTTGCAAACTGGTAAAGATGGTTTAAGCGAAGCATTTATTGCCCAAGTTACCCAAGCGTTATTAGACCATGAGCTAATAAAAGTCCGCCTGGTACGCCCAGAAGAAAAAAAGACCATGGCACAAGAATTAGCAAATTCAACTAATGCAGAATTTGTGGGATTAGTTGGGCATACAGTTATTTTATTTCGCCCCCACCCCGAAGAGCCAAAGATTGTTTTACCTATACGCGAGTAAGAGCAAAATATAACTACCCTATTTTTTATGGATGAAATTTACTTACATGAAGATCATCTATCATTCGGTAATGCTTGTCGTTGCCAGTAAAAATAGGCAAACCACAAGAAATCGCTGTCGACGCGATTAAAGCATCAGCTAATTCGAGTTTATGAGAAAGAAAATATCTTTCTACTAAAAATAAAGCTTTAGCAGAGATGGTTTCGTTTATTAGCACGACATTTACTCCCCAATCAGTCATCGCATTGCGTAATTCTCGTAGCTCATTTTTATTACGCATGCCCTGAACAAGCTCCATATATGATACGACTGATAACTGAAAATTTTCTATTTTTTCTATAGCAATACGAGCTTTATCATTGCCGCGCATATACCATATGATAACATCTGTATCGACAATCAAAAGGTTCTACCTTTACGTAGATTATTAACATAGTCATTTACATTTTGCGCTGCATCAATATTTTTCCAGATGCCGAATAGTTTATTGAATGTTTGTTTCTTTGTCCGCTTTGAATTTTTAGCAATAGAAATGATAACTGCAGTAGGTTTGCCTCGGTAAGTAACAATTACATCTTCTCCGCGCCTAGTTGTTTCTAAGATTTCGCGAACATTAAAGCGTAATTTTTTTGCGGTAGTTATCATTTAAAGACTCGATTAAGTTTATACTTATTAGTATATACTCTGCAATATGCAAAAATCAAGCGTAATTTTCTTCACAAATACCCCTTTCTCGTTCTATTGATGCAGCGAAAATGAGTTTGGGCGGTTATATTGCGTTGCCTTATTTAGGGACACCCCCTGATATGACTAGTTCACAGAGGTTGTAACTTGAAAAATCTATAACCAGTTGAATATATATAGCCTTTTAAAAAAAAATTGGGAATAAAAGCTCAAGTAAAGGTGTTTAGTTTAGTTGCATTAGCGTGAAGAAGGGGTGATAAGCCAATGAATCAATCTGTAACACCCATGGTCGAAGTTGTTTCTCTACGTAAAGACTTTGGGAGTATGCGTGCGGTTGCGGATATCTCGTTTTCCGTAAATCGCGGTGAAGTGGTTGGTTTTTTAGGCCCTAATGGTGCCGGTAAAACTACTACTATGCGCATGCTAACCGGTTTTCTTAAACCAAGTGCGGGTTCGGCATTAATTCAGGGTATCAATGTCAGCGAAGATCGTTTAGGGGCTCAGAGGTTAATTGGCTATCTGCCTGAAAACGCCCCATTGTATGACGATATGATAGTAAGCGAGTTTTTAGATTATGTCGCAAAGCTGCGGGGCATTATCCCTGAGAAGCGCTCACCACGAAGAAAAGAGATTTGTGAGCGATGTGGTCTTGCCGAGGTTATTGGCAAAGATATTGGTCAGCTCTCAAAAGGTTATCGTCAACGTGTTGGTTTAGCGCAGGCAATCTTACACGATCCCGATTTACTTATTCTCGATGAACCCACTAGTGGTCTTGACCCTAACCAAATTGTTGAAATTCGTCAGCTTATTCGTGATTTGGGATGTGAAAAAACGGTAATTCTGTCGACGCATATATTGCCTGAAGTGCAAGCCACCTGCGGTCGCATTATAATTATTAATGATGGCAAATTGGCGGCTGATGATACTCCCGATGCCCTCACTGAACACGACTCAGGAGCAGTTGTACGCCTTATTGTAAAAGGTAAAGACAGCACTAAGTGCGATGTCACTCGCATTCATAATGTGCTTGTTGGCCTTGAAAATATTCACAGCGTTGATCAATGTGATGGTGAAGGGTCTGGCACAGCAGGCTTTCGTCTAAAAGCTCGAGGGTCAAGTGATCCACGTGAAGCGGTATTTAACGCCGCAATTAGTAACGAATTTGTCGTATTAGAAATGCATCGTGAGCGAGCTTCATTAGAAGATACTTTCCGTCGGCTTACCCGAGGTGAAGATAGCAACAGTAAGGAGGAACTGCGTGCGTAATATAGCAACTATCTCTAAAAGAGAGTTAGCGAGTTATTTTAATTCGCCAATGGCGTATATTGTTATGTGTGCGTTTTTATTAGTTTCAGGTTGGATGTTTTTTAGCCAATTGTTTCTTAATGAACGCGCAGATATGCGGTTGTTTTTTTCGCCATCACCGTTTTCTCCTTCGCTGCTGTTGGTTATTTTCATTCCGGCAATTTCAATGCGTTTAATTGCTGAAGAGCGAAAAAATAAAACCATCGAACTATTAACCACCATGCCGGTTAAAGATAGTGAAGTTATTGTTGGTAAGTTTTTAGGGGCATTATTTTTGGTGCTTGCCGCACTTGCCGCCACCTTAATTTATGCCATAACGGTGTGGATTTTAGGGCCGTTAGATTGGGGCCCAGTTCTCTGTGGTTATTTGGGTATGGCGTTATTTGCTGGCGCGATACTAAGTATTGGCATTTTTGCTTCAACACTTACCGATAATCAAATTGTGGCATTTATTATAGGCTTAATTATTTGTGGGGCACTTTATTATATTTATTGGCTGCAATTTTTATTACCTGGTTTATTAGCTCCAATTGTTGAGTATATTTCTATTAGTTCTCATTTAGCGAACCTAGCGCGTGGCGTGATCGATACTCGCGATATTCTATACTATCTCACGGTTGCGGTAATGGGATTATTTTTAGCCAGTTTATCTTTATCGCGACAGCACGCTTAAATACCTGCTGAGGGTTATTATGAACCAGAAAAAACTAGTTGATCTAACAGTATTAGCTGTTGCAATTGTGGGCAGCTTAATTTTAATCAATATTGTTGGAGTAAAATTATTTGGTCGTCTTGATTTTACTCGTGATCGTCAATTTTCATTAAGCAAAGCCACTAAAGATACGCTTGCCGAACTCAAAGGCCCAGTTACGGTGCGAGCATATTTTACGGCGGACTTGCCGCCGCAGTATAGTGCCAATGCTCGTTATATTAAAGATATTCTCGATGAGTATTACAGTAATAGTAACGACAATTTTAGGTATGAATTTATTGATCCGGCCACGGCTGAAACCGCTGCTGATAAAGAAAAGAAAAAAGAGGTCAAACACGATATTTTTGGCCGTGCTGTACGTGAACCCACAAGTATAGAGCGTGAATTAGAAACTTTAGGTATCCCGCCAGTACAAGTACAAGTTAATGAAGACGATAAAGTAGAAGTAAAACGTGCTTATATGGGTATCGCAGTTATAGCTGGTGAGAAAAAAGAAGTGATTCCCGTCGTACAAAATAGCGCAGGTTTTGAATATGATTTAACTACACTTATTCGCAAACTTACACGCGCTAAACTTCCAAAAATCGCTTTAATAGATGGCCACCAAGGCTTTGATACTGATAAAGAAATTAGCAATGCCTGGCAATTGCTGGCGCGTAATTATCAAATGATCAAGGTTGATCTTACCCAACAAAAAGAAATCCCTGTTGATGTTGATGCGATTATTATTGCTTCACCTAAAACACCATTTTCACAAGATGAAAAACGTGCTCTTGACGCTTTTGTAATGTCAGGTCGCGGTGCAGCATTTTTACTTGATGTTATTCGTCCTGATATGCAGACCATGCAAAGCGAGCCAGCTAATCATGGTCTTGATGATTTAATGCAAGCCTACGGTGTAACCGTAGGCCCAGGTTTAGTAGTAGATAGTAATTGCGCTAGAATTAGAGTTAAGCAGATACGTGGCAATATGCAATTTATTCAACCAGTAGCGTATCCCTTTATCCCATTTTCACAAGCTCTTGATCGGCAACACCCATTAACTCGTGGTTTAGCTAACGTTGCTTTCCCATTTATTAGTCCGGTTTATGTTAATACTTCAGACAACGATACCATAAAGGTTGAAAAACTGATTCAATCGTCATCGCAAAGCTGGTTACAAAAACCACCTTATAATCTTGATCCAATGCAACGCTGGACAATGGATATGGTCAATGATGAAGGGGCCAAAAATTTAATTGTTACACTTTCTGGTGCGTTAAAAAGTTATGCGAATCCAAACAACCATGCCAACAATGCAAGAGTTATAGTTGCTGGCGGCGCCTCATTTATTCATGATCAATTTTTATCGCAGACTAATGCCACCTTATTAATGAATTTAGTGGATTGGATGTTACTTGATGATGCTTTGTTAGCGGTACGTTCACGTGGTTTAGCAGCAGCACCGCTAAACGAGACTAGCGACATGGGCCGTGCAGCGGCTAAATGGATAAATATTATAGGGGTGCCATTTGTTTTAGTTGGTTTTGGTTTGGTACGATGGCAACTTCGTGAACGAAGACGAAAAAACATTAAAGTTTAACAAAATTGCTTAAATTATGTTGAGGTAAATAACTAGCATGAAACGTTCTACTGTTATCGCATTAGCAGTTTTTATTGCACTTTTAGTTAGCGCAGTGATGCTACTTACTCAAAAACCTGAACGCGGTATTACTCGGGTTTCACTTACCGATATAAATATTCAACAGATAGATCGCATAGTTTTTAACGGTAAAAATGCGGCTGAAATAAAACGTCAGGCAAATGCAAAGTGGTTTCTTGATAATGGCAAACTTGCTGATAATGCGGCGGTTGAGCGTTTACTTGAGTCGCTAGTAAAAATTAATTCCAGTAATTTATTAACGCGTGATCCTAATCATTATGCTGAATATGAGACTGATGATGAAAAAGGTACAAAACTTACGGCATATTCTGGTGCTCAAAAAGTAATTGAATTAACCGTTGGTAAAAATACTTCTAATGGATTGGCGATACGTATTGATAATTCCGTATATGCGGTTAATGGCGTATATTCTGGTGCTTTTGTACGTAAAGCTTCAGACTGGTTAGAGAAGCGCGTATTTGCACAAAAAATCGATGAAGCTAAACGATTAGAAATCAAACTAGCTAATTCTTCTGCATATGCATTGATAAAAAAAGATAATTCTTGGTCTATTGAAAATCCTGATATTTTTCCTAAAGATTTTCGTTTTGATGCTAACGCCGCCAGTTCATTGGTATCTAATGTAGTAAACTTAAGGCTTAATGATTTTATTATGCCGGATCCTGGTGTTGAAAAAACAGGTCTAGGAGATGATGCAAATACACTAAGTATAACTTTTAGCCAAGCAACAACTAATGCTAGCAATAATGCGGATTCACAAGAAATTGTCAAAGTATTGCGAATTGGAAAAGATAAAGAAAAAAATAAAGAAATTTATGCCAAGCTTGATGGTAGCGATGATATTTTCACTTTAGCCGTAAGCAGCGCCAATAGATTGTTAAAGCCTGCAAGTGATTTACGTGATTTAAAGTTACTGCAATTTGATATTACTAAAGTGAAAAAACTTTCAATAAAAAGCACTAAAGTTAATTTAGCTTTTGCAAAAAATGATACTGCGTGGACATTAGTATATAGCAACGAGAAAAAGCCAGCCAATTTTGCACTTGATCCGATGTTAATTGAGCGACGAGTTAATTTAATCTTAAATTTACGCGCTACACGATTAGCAACTGCAAAAGAGAACAGTAAAAGTGGCTTGGCAAAGCCTACAAGTGTTGTGACAGTTGAGTTAAATGATGGTAGCAAAGTTAATTTACGTTTTGGTCGAGAATTTAAAGATGAAAATAAAGAGGCCATATTTGCACAAGGCAACATCGACAATGCCACCTATGTTTTAAATACCAGTATTTGGAAAAACCTCCTTGGCGGTATAGTTACTTTCAATAAACAACCTGAGTCTTTTAGTGGTGGGATGCCAAACTTGGACCCTCAAACTTTAGCAAAATTACCACCAGATGTGCGCGAGCAATTGATAAAACAGATGATGCAAAAACAGCGTGAGCAACAATTAATAAAACAATTAGAAACTAATGCTGCACAAAAACAAAATACTCCTACTAAACCTTAACATTACAGTTCTTCATTAAGATTAGTATTTAAGTGCTAACACGGTTTCTCGTACACCTAGACCATATATATAATGGTATTGTATCGATGTCTCATTGCTACCGCTAATGTTTTGAAAATGGGCAAATGCAATAATATCATTCATAAAAAGCACATAAGTTTCAGCAGAGGAACCGGGGATTTGAGCTACAAATAATCCAGCACAAGGCGAGGTAAGAGCTTCAGCATCGTAAAGATTTTCTGCTGATTGCAAAGGTATCAAATCTACGTCGATTAAAACACCATTTTCACCAGTTATAAGTAGATGACCAGAGGTACTCACTTCGGTGTCTACATGTTTGATATTTGCATTTCCCAATTCATGTCCATCAACATATTGCGAAATTTTAGTATAGAAATAGGTTTTATATTTACCGGCATATTCTGTATTGAAAGTTGTATTATCAGAAGTTGGCCAAGCGATAGTGCTGCTATTGTTTGTTTTCATAATTAAAGTGCCATTGGGATCACCAAATAAAATTATTGAAGACGATAAGGCATCTTCAATTGTATTCATGGTGGTTTTCTCAGACAGAATTTCATTTGGAATATTAGAAATTCCAAAAGCACTAGGTGTACCCAATAAAGGCCCAGCTGGGAAATAACTATTTATTTGTAAATTGGCATTATCATCTATAGTTATGTGACCTAATTGAATACCGCCATTATCTTCATTAAACTGTAGATAGTTGAGTTCATGGTTGGCGAGGTCAGCAATTTGTATTGGAGATTGCACAATAGCAATTATTAGCGATGGATCCGATGTTTCAATGATGAGAGTTTTATCTGGTATTTCATAGGCGGATTTAAGTAATTGCTCTTTATCTAAAAGTTCATAGCTACCATTGGCTGAAATAGTGTAATCAATGCTACTGCTTTGGGCACGTGATAAATTCTGATATTCAATATGTTTGCTAGTGTAATTGACTTCTAAACGAAGGAAATCTCCATTACTAGCAGTGGCATTGTAGAACTGACGTACTTCATAATTTTCAACGGGGTCAACAATGCCATAACCACAGCTGTTTGTAAGAAATCCGGTGATAATTATTGATAACCACCTTCTCATACATTAGCTCCACATTAATGCTGCCAGTAAATAATACGGACATAAAGCATAAAAGAAACAGTTAAATTTTAGTATTTGACATAATTGCAAGTGCACATTATTTATACGCTTCTTTTTCAACATATCAAAATTAACTATTTAAAGAGCTAATCAAATGGATCGTGATTTTCTTTTTACTTCAGAATCAGTTACCGAAGGTCATCCTGATAAAGTAGCTGATCAAATTTCTGATGCTGTACTTGATGAATTGTTGCGTCAGGATCCACACTCACGAGTAGCCTGTGAGACTTTAGTAAAAACCGGTATGGCAGTTATTGCAGGTGAAATTACTACTAACGGCTACGCTGATATGCCTACGGTGGTGCGTCGTACTATTCAAAATATTGGTTATAATTCAAGTGAAATGGGTTTTGATTGGGAAACATGTGCTGTGCTTACGGCCATTGAAAAGCAATCACCAGATATTGCCATGGGTGTTGATGCCAACAATAAACATGAGCAGGGTGCAGGTGATCAAGGTATGATGTTTGGTTATGCCTGTGATGACACTAAAGAGCTAATGCCAGCTCCTATTATATATGCACATAAACTTACCAAACGTTTAGCTGATCTGCGCAAGAAAAACCGTCTTAATTTTTTACGTCCAGACGGAAAATCACAAGTAACTTTTGAGTATCATAACGGTAGTCCAGTGCGCGTTGATACGGTAGTTATTTCAACGCAGCATACTCCAGAGGTAAAAACTAAGACTTTAAAAGATGCCATTATTGCTGAAGTAATTGAGCCGGTAATTCCAGCACGGCTACGTAAAGGCAAAATCACATATCATGTTAATCCGACAGGTCGTTTTGTTATTGGCGGTCCTATGGGTGATGCTGGGGTAACTGGTCGTAAAATTATTGTTGATACTTATGGTGGTATGGGACGACATGGTGGTGGTGCATTTTCAGGCAAAGACCCGAGTAAAGTAGATCGTAGTGCCGCATATTTTGCTCGTTATATTGCAAAAAATATAGTGGCAGCCAAACTAGCGCGTCGATGCGAAGTACAATTGGCTTACGCTATAGGTGTAGCTCAACCAGTTTCAATCATGGTTGAGACATTTGGAACTGGTGCTATTGATGACGAAAAAATAGAAAAAGCTGTGCGACAAGAATTTTCAGCTAAACCTGCCGAAATAATCAAGCGTCTAGATTTATTGCGACCAATATATTTTAAAACTGCTAGTTATGGTCATTTTGGTCGCCATGAATCAGAATTCACTTGGGAATGTACAGACGCAGCAGAGCGTTTATGTAGGGGGTGCCTTTAAATAGCATTTTAGCATTTTAGTAGTTTATTTGCGTCGCAGGGGTAATAACTCCAAATGTTGATTCAAGTCATTATGACTAATAAAACAAAGCGTTAAGTAAAACGTGAGCTGTGGATATTGGAGAAAAGTCGCTGAGTCATCTGCAAGCAATCTTTCTCGGAATTCTTCAAGGGTTAACGGAGTTTCTGCCTGTATCAAGTTCTGGGCACTTAGTACTTGCACAGTATTTTTTAGAGTTACGTGAGGTAGAAATTATATTTGACTTAGTTCTGCATCTGGGCACGCTTATCGCTACAATAGGTTTCTTTGGTTCATCATTTCGTAATATGGCAAGAGAGGGCTATGTTGCCTTTGGTGATAAAAAAAACGGGCTTTCTTGGGCAGACATTTTACGTCAGCGACCAGACGCTAAGTTGTTATGGTTAGTGATTATAGGTTCTATACCGACAGCATTAATTGGTCTTTTGTTTCGGCATCAGCTTGAAGCCACCTTCGCAAATGTAAAAATGGTAGGTTGGCATTTATTGGCCACAGCGATTTTATTGCTTGCGACTTTAATTGTACGTCGTCGTCAAGGGCGCAATATCGACAATATGCGCTTATTAGATGCATTGATTATTGGTATAGCTCAAGGTGTAGCGATTATACCTGGAATTAGTCGCAGTGGTATGACCATTGCAGTGGGTTTATTATTAGGTCTTGATCGTGAACTTGCTGCTCGTTACTCATTTGTCTTGTCCGTACCAGCAATCGCAGGTGCTTTTGCCTTGCAGGCAATAAAACATTCCATACCCATAGCTTCTCTAAGTACGCTTTTTTTAGGTTTCATTGCAGCATTACTTTGTGGTTTGGCAGCACTTGCTTTTTTAATGCCAGTAGTACGTCGTGGCCGTATATATCTTTTTTCCTTTTATTTATTACCGTTAGCATTTGGGGCATTATGGCTGGTTAAATGAAGGGTTCGCATATCCGCTCAACACTTGCTGCGTACAAGCCATTAAAATATGCGATAAATAATAATTGTCGAGCCGCAGTATTGGTACCACTAAAATATTCTGAAAAAAATAAAGAAAAATATGAAGTAATATTAACCCGACGAGCCGCAGAATTAGCAGATCATGGTGGTCAGGTTTCATTTCCGGGCGGTCGTATTGAATCAACTGACAGCAGTCCAGAACATGCCGCTTTACGCGAAACACAAGAAGAATTAGGAATTGTTCCGCAAGATATTGAAATAATAGGTCGTTTAGATGACATGATTACCATTACGGGTTTTCATATTGTGCCAATACTCGGTATTTTGCCTAATAAAATTAGCTATTTTCCAGATTTTCACGAAGTTGCACGAGTTTTTAGTGTGCCTCTTTATTGGCTAATGCAACCGCAAAACTGGAAGCAACATACTATACAATACAAATCACAGACGGTGCATTTTTATAGCGCCGAATGGAATGGGGAGAATATTTGGGGAGCAACTGCACAAATAATCCAAAATTTAATTAAAGTGCTTAAATATTGGGGTATTTAAATTTTATTAATTAATTTATTCTGCCGTTGGTCGTCTAACTAGTTCGAGTAGTACATCTATTTCAGTGTCGTTTGGTTTTAATGATTTTGCCATTTCAAGCATAAGGCGGGCTTGCATATAAAGCGAAGCATCGCGAGATGCCGATGTTCGCATAAGTAGAATTTTAGCTAACAAGACATTAGCATCGGCCATGAATGGATTTAGTGTTATAGCTTGATTTAAGATAGCTTCTGCTTGTTCGTATTTGCCTTCACGATAGAGATTGTTGCCTTGTTCATATAATACGTGAGCTTTAGCAATATCATCATTATTTATTGAAGTGGCTTCAGGAGCAGAGTGTGCTGGGGTAGTTAATTGATTATTAGTTGGAGAATTACTTTTTGACTCGGCTGCTTTATTTGAAGTTGAAGAAGCAGCTGTAATGTCTATCTTTTTATTGTCGTTGATTTCATGGTTGATAGAGGTGTTAACATTACCAGCACATCCGGTATAAGTGAAATAACCAAAAAAACCAATTATCAGTATCCATGTAGGTATACATTTAAACAACATGATTAGATCCTAATTATTTATCCATAATAAGCTAACTCATTGATAATGGATGCGGCAAGTATCGTGTCATTTTTAGCTTTTGTTATTCTTGCCATTGCCGCTTTTGCGTATCAGTGTCAAATAGCAGTAGAGGTATAGTCGATAAATGGTTTTATACTAAAGTAATCGGATTTAAAACTGACAAGGAGTTAATAATGACCGAGTCATTACGTATAACCGTACTCGGCGCTGGACATTGGGGGACCGCGTTAGCACAGCATTTAGCTATGCGCGAACACAATGTTACATTGTGGGCATATGAATCCGAAGTAGTAACAGGAATTAACCAACAACACCGCAACCCTTTATTTCTTAAAGAGGCGCTGCTTTCTGAGCGAATTGTCGCAACTAATGAAATAAGCGAAGCAATTATTGATGCCAAAATTATATTGTTTGTAATACCTGCGCAGTTAATACGTAAGTACTTAGTAAAATTACGTGGCAAATTGCAGGTAGATGTCCCAGTAGTTATTTGTTCAAAAGGTATCGAACGTCGAAGTTTGGCAACTATGGATCAAGTTTGTATTGAAGAACTGCCAGCATCATATCATGCAAACATATGTGTTTTATCCGGTCCTTCATTTGCTGCAGAAGTAGCTAAAGGTGTACCAACCAATCTTACTTTAGCAGCACGTGATAATAACACTGCAAAATTAGTGCAAAATGCTTTAGCTACCAAAGGTATGCGAGTGTACACCACTGATGATTTAGTTGGGGTTGAACTTGGCGGAGCTTTAAAAAATGTTATTGCAATTGCTATTGGTGCATGCGTGGGTTTAGGTTTTGGTTTAAATACGCAAGCTGGGTTTATTACCCGTGGTTTATCCGAGGTGACCCGTTTAACTATGGCGATGCATGGACGCCCTGAAACGATGTTAGGTCTTGCTGGTGTGGGTGATTTAATTCTTACCTGTACCGGTGAGTTAAGTCGTAATCGTCAAGTCGGTAAGCTTTTAGCACAAGGTCGTCAACGAGCTGATATTGAGAGTGAAATGCGAATGGTGGCTGAAGGTATCCCAACTGCTGAATCAGCTTATGAATTAGCACAAAAATATAATGTGGATGTGCCAATAATCGAACAAGTTTATCGGGTGCTTTATAAAGGTATTAGTGTTATTGAAGCAATGGAAGTCTTGCAGAGCCGCTCACTCAAAGAGGAGTGGGGTAATTAGAACTGATTTATAAATAAGAAAACTAAATAGTTTGGTGTATTTGTAACAAAATACTAAATGTTATGTTGCAGCGCAACAAACAATAGAATGATCAAAAAATATTTATTAATTTATTTAAAA
>JAFGEK010000086.1 GCA_016931625.1 Deltaproteobacteria bacterium
AAAATCCTGATATATTTTATTACCTTCTGGAGTTCGTTTACCATCATACGAAAAACAATTTTTAAAACGATTAAGAATATTGCAAATAAACAATACTCTCTCAGCAACATGAGAAACAAAAGGATATGCGCGAATCGGTTCAAAGGCATTATCTGCAAAGAATAACGAGTCATATCGTCGCCGTACTCTATCTTCTAATTGAATCCATGATCTGATTGGTGGTTCTATTAAAGTTAACATTGATTGCAATGTATCTACTTCCCAATAGTTTTCTACATTGGCAATTTGTGTAATATTTGAGTCGTTAATCCATGTAATAGATATAGGTGTAATTAACCAATTAGATGGTGCTAAACTAACTAATTTTCTGTCAATATCATGCAGCATACACCATGCTGCTTCACCAATAGCATTATTAGTCACAATAATATCATTATATGATAAATAATCGTCTTCACTATGTTGTCGTATATCTTCTAAAAATGGCCCATTACGATCCATCCATGAAGTAATCGCAATTTTTTGATCTCTGTTTAATAATGACAATATTTGCTGTAACTTTTCAGTGCGAGTTATTTGCAAGTTTTGCAAACCATACCGTTGACAATAAACTTCACGGCCAAATTTTCTAGCACATACACGCAATTGCATTAATTGCTTTATAGCATTTTTAAATGAGGCAATATCGTGAAACTGACCATGCAGCGATAATTCGTTAAATAGAAGCTCCATTATTCTCTCCCCAATCAGCGAAATAATTTATATCTTTATCAAATTGATCAAAAAAACCTTCAGGCCAAAAATTAATATTACCTTGGCTGTCAAGTATTGGGCTTTCAACTTGAGATTTATTTTCATTACGCATACGAAAAAAATGAATCATAACTTGTTCTGGTTTTAATTTGCCAGTTTTCACATAACGTCTAACGCCATTAAGTATATGATCACTATGTGTTTCAACAATTACTTGCAGACCAGCTTGTGCCATTTCAGCAAGAAATTGACCCATGAGAGCTTGACCGGCTGGATGTAAATGTACCTCGGGGTTTTCAATTAATAAAATATCTTCAGGCTGTGATGATAATGCTGCTACTACAATAGGCAAAATTTGAGTTAGACCAAAACCAATATTAATCGGGCGATGAAATTCAGTATCATCGCTAGTTCGTAAACCTAAGCTAACTGCATTGGCGCCGATAATTGGTTGAATATCTAAACGACAACCAGGAAAAAACATGCGCATTCTAGTTTCAACTTGTGCTTGTAGTTGCGGTTTAGTCTCGTTAGGCAAAATTAAACTAGCAGCAACTTTATAATCACGACACCCGTGTAAAACTCCTGCAGTATTTTCACCTCTAGGTCCAACGATATGAGTAACATTTGGATCAAAAAGCGGATAAATCTCGCGCGGCCCAACACGCTCTGCTGTTAAATAAGTTAAATTGCGTATTCTATTGGCTAACGATTGCGAAATTTCATTTTTATCATGAGGAAATAAATAATGTACTTTGTCGAGTTGGTTATCAATATTTTCATCAATAGCGACACTTTGCATAACCAAAGACATATCGCGGCGTTCTTTAGCTTTAAAACACCAATGAACATTAATTGTCTTATCACATATGCCAAGCTCAAAACTGTCGCGACCATGTATTTGATCAACAACATCAGTTACAGTACCTAATTGTAATGATTTACCATTTAGTAATAAATGATTTGACCACTCATGCTCGCTCATCGTTTGGTGCAAAAGAACTAAAGCTTGCAATACTGTTGATTTACCAGAGGCATTAGCACCTGATAATATGGTTAAAGCCCCCATCGGTAGTTTAAGATTTTCAAAACATTTAAAATGATGCAAATCAAGACGTGTGATCACCAAGCACCCCCTTCATTAACTCTTGGATAACGTTAAAACGATGGCGTACACATTTAGTACTACTAGGACCATATGTAATAGATTCAATAAAATCTTTATCGTCTAATAATGCATAAAAACCCTCTTTTATTTTTACTGAATTATCTTTAACTTGCTCGCTTGCATAATCAGCCAAACCTACAGTCATTACATCCCATAACGAAGCATTAATTATACCCCGATTTTTTTGATCTGGTTTATGTTTTCGAAAAGCCTGCTCATTGAAAAGCAAAAGATTGTTCTCTAAAGTTTGACGAAATTTTTGAGATAAATTAACCAACTCGCTATCATCAAGCTTGTTCATTTTTTTTAAACCAAGCGCCAACCAATCATCCATACCATTTTTATACTGCTCAAGATCTAGCAAATAAAATGAACAAAAACGATTGACAAACTCTCGATCATTCATTTTTTGGGTATTCAAACTACCGCCGGTTGCCTTTTTAAAAAGTTCTGTATTGGCTTCTTCTTTTAAAAATCGTGTAGCCTTGCCATTATATAAACTATTGCGCATTTGTTGCCGTGTTAACGGCTTACCACTATTAACTCGATCAAAAATATCAAGGCGAGCACGTTCGGGTACTTTAGAGTCAATTAAATATATTGTGAGATTACAGTCTTCAATACGATTTTTTAATTTTGGCGGTAAATCTTTAAAATATTTGCCGTTTAAATCCTTATTGTCATTAAGATTTAATTGAAGATTGTTATCTAAAAAATAACGAAAGGTTGATAGGCGTTGCAAGCCATCAACTACAATAATATGGCCTTGGTCATCTTCGGCCAGATAAAAAACTGGCAACGGTATGCGCATTAAAACTGATTCAATTAGTTTGCTTTGCGTTTTTTTATCCCAGATAAAATCACGTTGAAAATCTGGGTCTAATATATAAACTTTGTCACGTATACGCCGTATAACATCAAAAACAGTTCGTACTTCAGTACGAATAAGCAAAGTATCAATGGGATAATCCCAACCATTTTCATCTTGTTGAGTATCTAAACCTTCAATGGCTTCATCATTTTTATTATCAAGTGAATCATTTAATAATTCGGTCATGGTATTCTCAACTTGATTTTAAGTGTTATCTGCTAATAATTCAGCAACCGTATTAACCACAAACGCGCGTTCCCAATACTTGGTTAACAAGTCAGCATCGTGGCAGGCTAAAATTTGTTTCTCAATATCGTCACTAATTGCAATATTACGGCGTTTAAGCACATCGATAATAGCGCGCGCTTGGCCCCGAGCTTCGCCTTCTTTAATTCCCTCAGCTTTTCCTTCAATTTTACCTTCAGCCTTACCCTCAGCTAAAGCATGTTCTCTGCTTATATTGATGCGATCGATTATAAATCGCTTTACTACTTGATGCCACAGCGCAAAAGCTTCTTTGTCGTCTTTATCTTCAGGGGGCGCGGGTAGGTCGTTTAAATCTATGTTTTCGCTGATATCTGGCAGTTCATCTAAAGCATCAGCACCAAAATAAGACGATAGTTTTTCAATGCAGGCAACGCGAGCTCTTTTAGCTAAATCACAAACCCGCGCACGCATATCTTCAAGTTCATCACGGGTTACATCATAACTCATCACATAACGAGCTTCGACATAAGCTCGTTTAAGTAGCTTAAATATATGTTCATCATGGGCTTCGCTGCGGGCTAAGGCAGGCTGTAATAACTGATGATGTTTTTCGGCGTGACCAGCTAATATACTTAAATTATGGGTTTTGTGTTTATAGCCTTCAAAGACCAAAGTTATAGTATGAAAATAACGCTCGGCGGCTTGATGCAGCAAAAACGCTCCCAGGCGCCTTTGTGAAAATGGTAGATAATGCGCAATCGTCCACAGCGAGGTGGCGCTAGCAAACCAAGTTTTAAAATAGCGTTGTATTAATTCAAAATGTTCTTTTGGGGTAGTCGCCTTAGGTTTTGCTAGCTTTACTTGACGTGAGTCATAAAGCACTATGCCATCACGCACGATATCAACGAAAAAAAACTGCCCGGCGCGTATTTGGTAATTTAGTTCAGCAATGTCATGGCGAATAAGTGATACTATAGTAGAGCCAGCAATTTCTTGTGCTTTATTTTCAAGCTCATTAAAAACTTTGTGGTCAGCGGCGTCTTTATTAGTATGCGTAACTACAAGCAAATCAAAATCAGAGCGATAGCCGGTTTTTAAATCATTAACAAAATCACCGCGGGCATAGCTGCCAAATAGCATTAACATTTGCACGAGCGGACAGTCGGCAAAAAGTTGGGTAATAACGGCAAGCTGCTGCTGAGTCTCAAGGCTAAGCTTAGTTAACGTAGCTGTTTCATAAATAATTGGCTTGCTTTTGCTCATAGTTGCTAATGACTTGTGACTTATTACTATTTGCTTTGCAACACTTGTGAGATTGGCAGAAGGCAAAATAGGGTCAAAATAGCAAAAACGTTAAAGCTGATAAAATAATAAATACTATATATTGCAATAAGTTAATAGCGTCTGGTGCTGGGAGTTAGCGGACATAGCTAATCGCTAATTAACCAGCATACAGGCATTTTAGACCACTGATTGCTTGACTTGCTAATGCCCACAAGCGATACAAGCGACGGTATTTTTACTGGTTAAACACTAAACTTAAAATGCCAATAGCTTTAACCGGCATTTTCATTTTTCCCGTGGAGTTGTGGATGGTAAATCCCAGGTTTCAGCGGGTCCTCCTTAAACTCTCGGGGGAAGCGCTACAGGGTGATAAGGGCTATGGTATCAGCCCGCCAGTTATTGATGCTTTAGCTACAGAAATCAGTGAAGTGCATGCCTTAGGAGTGCACGTTGCCATAGTCATTGGCGGCGGCAATATCTTTCGTGGAGTAGCTGCGAGTGCCCAAGGTATGGATCGTGCCGCTGCCGACTACATGGGTATGCTAGCTACGGTTATTAACGCACTGGCGCTGCAAGATGCGATGGAGAGCAAAGGTGTACCCACACGCGTGCAAACTGCTATTGATATGAGTGAATTAGCCGAACCTTATATTAGACGCCGTGCTATTCGCCATCTTGAAAAAGGTCGCGCTGTTATCTTAGCTGCCGGTACTGGCAACCCCTATTTCACCACTGATACAGCGGCCGCCCTGCGCGCCATGGAGTTACACGCAGATGTTTTATTAAAAGCTACCAAAGTTGATGGAATATATGACGCTGATCCAATGGTTCACCCTGAGGCCAAACGTTTTGATTGCTTAACTTATAGTGAAGTACTTAGTCGCGAGTTACAGGTAATGGACGGTACAGCTTTTACCCTTTGTCGTGATAATAACTTACCAATTTTAGTTTTTAAACTCGCTGAGCATGGCAATATTCGTCGTGCTGTTCTTGGTGAAGTTGTCGGATCGCTGGTTGGCGAGCTTAATAAGCAGCCGTCAACTTAACTGGAGGATTAAAAAATGAGTATGGTTGATGATGTGTTTGCCGATCTCAAAGGGCAAAACCAAGAGACGTTAAATGCGTTAAAGAACCAGCTCGGCAAGTTACGCACTGGTCGTGCTAATGTTGCCATTCTCGATGATGTACGTGTTGATTACTATGGAGTACCCACACCACTTAATCAATGTGCTAGTGTACATGTTGCTGACGCACGTTTGATTGTAGTTAAGCCTTACGAAAAAAAAATTATCGGTGATATCGAAAAGGCGATTATGACTGCTGATGTTGGCATCACCCCACAAAGTGATGGTGAAGTTATTCGCCTTCCAATCCCCGGTTTAACCGAAGAACGTCGGCGTGAGTTAGTAAAACAAGCCAAACATCGCGGCGAAGAAGCTAAAATCGCCTTACGTAATCATCGCCGTGATGCTAACGAATTATTAAAAGAACTCGAAAAAGAAAAAGAAATTTCACAAGACGACCTCAAACGTAATCTTGAAAATGTGCAAGAAATCCTTGATCAAGACGTAACTAAGGTTGATCAAATAATAACCACAAAAGAAAAAGAAATTCTTGAAATCTAACTTGCAAAAATCCATCACGTCATTCCCGCGCAAGCGAGAATCTAGTATAGTTTATTTAAAACACGTTTAAAAAATGAGCATTCTACCTGCTGGCACTAATAAACCTCGTCATATCGCTATCATTATGGATGGTAATGGCCGATGGGCAGTTGAAAAGGGGCTGAACCGTCTTGAAGGCCATATACGCGGCGCTCAAGTAGTACGCGAAATTAGCACTTTCGCTCGCGAACTAAATATTCCCTATCTCACGCTTTATTCGTTTTCGGTACAAAACTGGAATCGCCCGGCTGCAGAGGTCACCGGCCTGATGCAGCTATTACATGATTATTGTATGCAAGAAGGCGAAACACTGATGCGGCATAATATTCGCCTCAATACCATTGGTGGGCTTGATCGTTTGCCAGAAGCTACTCGTATTGCCATTAGCAATTTAATCGATCAAACTGCTGGTAATCGTGCCATGACCCTTACTTTAGCGCTTGATTATGGCGGTCGCGAAGAAATTATTGCCGCCATGCGCCGCTTGGCTGTCGATGTTAAAACAAAACGTTTAAGCCCAGAGGCTATCGATGAGTCTGCAATTAACTCTCGTCTTGACACAGCGTTATTGCCAGACCCCGATTTAGTTATTCGCACCTCTGGCGAGCAACGCGTTTCAAATTTTTTACTTTGGCAAATTGCTTACGCTGAGTTTCATTTTACCAAAACACGCTGGCCTGATTTTACTAAAGATGATTTGCTAAAAGCCATTGATGATTATAGTCATCGCGAACGCCGTTTTGGCGGCTTAGAATCAACTTCAGCTACCGCTGCAACCCTGCATGATTCTGATGATGCTTTTGTTTTAGGCGATTTGCCATTAACTGACGATGACGACCTCGATAAAGGGCCACGACCTTGCTAAAACTGCGTGTCATTGCTGCTCTTTGTTTCACCCCACCGTTTTTATTTTTGGTTTGGTATGGGGGCCTGCCACTACGTATTGGTTGTGCTGTCGTTGCAACTATAATGCTCTGGGAATTTTATCGTCTTACTTTGGGTAAAGGTTTATTAGTATTAAAAAGTGCGGGCTTTATCTTAGCAATGGCTTTTGCGATTATAGCCATGGATTTATTACCCTTAAAAGGCATAATATTCGGTGCTCCTTTAGCTTTCATGCTGCTGTTTTTTGTTACTCTTTTGCGCCCCGATCCGATCAATGAAATTATCACCAGTGCTAGCTTAGTATTATTTGGCGCCTTTTATGCGGGTGGCCTTCTGCCTTATCTTGTAAGATTACGCGATCTACCTAATGGTTTAGCCCTCGCGCTAATGGCGCTTTTTTGCACTTGGGGTTCTGATACGGCAGCTTATTTTTCAGGCCGTGCCTTTGGCAAACACAAACTGTATCCCAAAATTTCACCGAAAAAAAGTGTTGAAGGGCTCATTGGGGGAGTTGCTGCAGCTATTGCAGTTGCGTTTTTAGTAGCAGCACTACCAAAAATTTTACCCTCAAGTTGGCATAGCACCCTGCATCTAAATAGTTTATTTAATACGCAGCTTAACAATTTGTACTTAATATTAATTGGATTTATCGCTGCCATTGTTGGACTAATTGGTGATTTTTGCGAATCATTGCTAAAACGTAGTGTTGGTGCCAAAGATTCAAGTGAATTAATTCCGGGTCACGGTGGTATACTTGACCGTTTTGATGCGGTTATGTTTGTTGCACCGGCTCTTTATTTGTTTGCTATAGCTTTTGGTTTGCAAAAGGGGGGTTAATTTTTTAATTTACCTTAAGTATAAACAAAACGGTTAAACATGTACGTATTGCAAAATCTTCATTGGGTCATTCTTTTAATTGGCGCACTGGTGTTCTTTCATGAGCTTGGCCATTTTATTGTTGCCAAAATCTTAAAAGTAAAAGTGCTTAAATTTTCGTTGGGTTTTGGCCCGCGAATTTTAGGTTTTAAGCGTGGCGAAACTGAATATGTTATTAGTTTATTACCATTAGGTGGCTTTGTAAAAATGTTAGGCGAAACCCCAGGAGCTGAAGTCGCCCCTGAAGAGGTTACACGCTCATTTGCCGCAAAACCCTGGTGGCAAAGGGCTTTAATCGTTGTTGCCGGCCCTACTTTTAATTTTATTTTAGCATTCGTGGTTTACTGTTTTATGTTCACCGGCACGCAAACCTTTGGTTCAACCAAGCTTGGTATTGTTATGCAAGGTGATCCCGCCTTTGTTGCAGGTTTGCGTCCTGGTGATACTATCACTGCTATCAATGATGAGGTAGTTGAAAGGTTTGAACAACTGCGCGAATTAATAGGAAATCAACCAGATAAAAAATTAAAAATTACTTTTATTCGCAACGGCATTTCTTCACAAGTTGAGCTTACTACCCAAGCTCACCAAGAAAAAAATATATTTGGTGAAACTGAGACAACTGGTCGCATTGGTATTTCACCGCAATATGTAAAACCCTTGCTTGGTGTAGTTGATAATAAAAGTCCTGCGGCTATTGCTGGATTGAAAACCGGTGATCTGGTTACTAAAGTAGCGGGCAAAGCAATTGAAACCTTTTATGAACTTCAACAAGCCATTTTAGCTACGGCATCAGAACAATCTATAGAATTAACGATTAAACGTAGCGATAAAGAATTACAACTAAGCCTAATGCCACAACCTACTCCTGAAGCATTGACCGCATATAAAGCAGGTACTGCTGATACTTCATGGGGATATACTGGTATAGTTTCACAAGATGTAATAGTCACACGCGTTGATGAAGAAACACCCGCGGCGAAATTGGGCCTTAAACCTGGTGATCGTTTGCTTGAACTTAGAGCTGATAAAGAAGATGAACAAAGTACGGTTCGCCAAATTGGGGTTTGGAATGTTGATTTAGCAGCGTTTCAAGGTAGCGATGCTCGTCAAAAATTCTTGCTAACTTATCAACGTGATCGTCAAGTAATCACTGCGCCCTTAACTTTGGCTGAACATACTGATCAAGACGAGTTAAAAAATAAACGTACACAATATATTTTTGGTGCCTATAACGCCAATGATTTGCTAGGCTTTTATACTATTGATCGCTTCATCATGCCGCACACCGCAATACTTGAAGCCTTAAAACAAGTCGTTCAAGACACTACACTGATTGGCAAAGGTATTACCAAAATGATTAGCGGCAGTCTTTCTATCGATACTCTGGGTGGTCCCATTATGCTTTTTGTTATTGCTGAAAAAAGTGCCAAACAAGGCATCGATGCTTTTATGAGAGTGTTAGCGGTTATTAGTGTGAATTTAGGCGTGCTGAATTTATTACCGATACCAGTGCTTGACGGTGGTCACTTGCTTTTCTTTGGTATTGAAGCTGTACGACGTCGCCCAGTGCCCTTGCATACGCGTGAACTTGCCAACATGATTGGTTTAATTATTTTAGTGTTACTCATGGTGGTAGTACTTAAAAATGATTTTCTCAGGTATGTGTTAGGGTAATAGCTAATTATTATTGCCTGAATTAGTGATATTATTGGTTTAGCAATATATATAACAAAACGCCTGTTGCTCAACTATCTTCTTGTTTTTACGTTCTAACAGTCACTTTATTTTCGTTTGGCAAAATTTTAATTAAAAATGGGTGCAAGATCAAAAATTGCTTTTCTTGAGAGAATGATAGAGACGATTTCGAATAAGCTCTCACTTAAAATTCCCTATTCCCTAT
>JAFGEK010000087.1 GCA_016931625.1 Deltaproteobacteria bacterium
GAAGTCCCCTCAATAACTGGTTTTAAACTTGAGAGTGCTCAAGCTTTGGTTGAGGCTAGAGGGTTGCAGCTTACTATTGCTGAAAAAAAATCAGACACCAAAGTTGCGCCTGGCCATATAATTTCTCAAAGTCCTTTTGCCGGCGCCAGACTCAAATATGGTGAAAAAGTCGGAGTAGTAGTTGCTAAAATACCAACGGTAGTAAAAACTCCGGCGCTTATTGGGCAACCATTAAATGAAGCAAAATTAACTTTAAAAGAAGCAAAGTTAGAACTTGGTGAAGTAACAGAAGTCGAAAAAGCTGAGGCGATTCCTGGTAGTGTTATTCGGCAAAGTATTGCAGCCGATGTTGAAGTAAAAGTTGGCGCTGCGGTAGATCTGGTAATCGCAAAAGCTATAGATACTGTAGCAGTGCCAAATGTTGTTGGTCGCATGGTTGGTAGCGCCAAAAAACAACTGATTAAAGCTGGTTTTAAAATTGGCAAAATAAGTTATCGTATCGATGACCTTGAAGACGAAGGCGTAGTGTTAGCTCAAAAACCAGGTGCAGATGAGCAAGCACCCAAAGGTTCAGAGATAGAACTAACAGTTAGCACCTACTAAGACACGCCCTGATAGTTCTGCTTTTTTTGCATTGCTGGAATAAAATCAATATGACGCCTTGAGGTGTTAACTGAGGCGAGTTGTACTTTTATTTTATCACCAAGCGATATGCGGTGGCCTGAACAACGCGCGATTAATGTATTATCGTTATTATAAAAGTCATAAAAATCATTGAAAGTTTTACTAAGCGTTGCGATGGCTAATAATCC
The DNA here is from genome assembly GCA_016931625.1 of Deltaproteobacteria bacterium. Lineage (NCBI taxonomy): Bacteria > Pseudomonadati > Myxococcota > Myxococcia > Deltaproteobacteria bacterium. The sequence continues at coordinate 813 of JAFGEK010000087.1, forward strand.
CTCAAGCCAAGGGTCGTTTACCCGTACAAAAGCACCAGAATCATGCACGCTGGTCACAATTGCATCAAACTCTTTGCCGATATAGCGAGCAGCAACATGACACGCCATTAATTGTTCTACTTTACGTTCAGCATCTTGTGCACGTCGTTCTTGCTCAGAAGCCTGCACAGCACTTTTTTCAAGTTTGGCTTTATTTAAACGATGCTGTCCCCATAATGAGTATAAGCTGCGGTGCACTAGTAAATCAGGGTAACGACGAATTGGTGAAGTAAAATGAACATATGCATTAGAAGCCAAGCCATAATGTCCAAGGTTTTCAGCACTATAATGAGCTTGTGCCAAACTACGTAACAACAACATCATACCTGCATCTTTTTGCGGCAGTTTTTTTATCGCTTCGCATAATAGTGCTAATTTTTTATGTGCATCAATAAAAATGCCATAAGTTGCCGCCCAAGAAGATAGTGCAGTGATTTTTTTAAGGTCAGGTTTTTCATGAACTCTAAAAATAGTATGGCATTTATTTTTAATTAAATATTCAGCGACAGCTTCATTAGCGGCTATCATCAAGTCTTCGATTAATTGATGAGCTTCAGTGCGAATGAGTTCATTAACATGCGTTGCAATACCATCAGGGCCTAACTTGATTTGCGGCTCTTTAATATCAAGATCAATGGCACCACGTTGCCGGCGTTGTTTGTGTAAATAGCGGGCAGCAGTTAGTAGCGCGGGTAGGCTAGGGTGCAGTTTACGACCTTGATCATGATTTAGATAGTGCTGCACTTCTGTATAAGTTAGCCTGGCGCTACTGACTATAAGCGATGGATAGATCGTAATATCATCACAATAGCCATTTTGATGAACCAGCATTTCACAAGTAAGTGTAAGACGTGGTTGCTGTGGCACTAATGAACACGCTTCATTTGATAATGCTGCTGGTAACATTGGGATTGCACAATGCGGAAAATAAACACTAGTACCACGCTCGCGCGCCGCCGCATCTATAGCGCTATTTAATGTTACATAGTGGGAGACATCAGCAATTGAAACCCACACACGAATAGCCGTCGCTTCTTTTTGCGCTGCTACAGCATCATCAAAATCGCGAGCATCTTCACCATCAATAGTAATATGAGCAATAGAGCGCAGATCACGACGTTTTGGTTCACTAACAAGTATTGCTAATGGGTCATTTTTAGCTAAACAAGTAGCAGCATGATTGACTGTTTTATCAAATTGTAGTGGGATGCCAAATGAGTGAATCAACATCTCAACTTGTACTTTTGGGTCATGAGGATGCCCAAGAACTTTAGTAATGGTAGCTTGCCCACTTTTAGTACTGCTACTTAATTTTGTAACTAAAGCAACGACTGCATGACCGGCTTTAATTCTACCAAACTTGGTTGGAATATTGGCTTGTAGAGCCGGTAGCTCTGATTGGGGAAAAATATACCAGTTTTTGCCGCGTTGGCGTAAAAGACCAACAATTTCGGTATTAGTAATTTCACCACGAGCTATTACTCGACCATATTTTCGTCCTTTACGACCAATTTCTATACTTACTGTAACAGTGTCGCCGTCACTAATACCTGTTAGTGTTTGTGCAGGTAAAAATATATTAGCTTTAGCAGAAGGCTTGATGCGTAAATGTCCATTACCATCAGGATTAATTTTAACTACACCAGTTTTTAGTTGCGGATCTTTATAAGATTTATTGCGAGTAGATTTTAAACGATGTTGCAAAGAAGCATAACTTCGCTGGTGAGGTTTTCTTGCTTTTACAGGTATTCGTGTTCGTGCTTTAGGTTTTGCCATAATAGATTCTTAATGCAAATAGAATTACTAAAACAATTTTGGTTGTTGATATTTAAATTAATGAGGTGAACCTGATTTATTTTTGTCTGTATAAGAGTGTATCAACTCGAAGACTTCTAAAGGTAAAGTTAAGACAACCGTGTTAGCAGCGCTAGGGCCCAGACTATCAATAGTTTGTAAAGTGCGCAGTTGCATTGCCCCAGGGCTGGCGGCCATTTTAGCTGCCGCTTCAGCTAAAGCAGCAGCAGCTTGACGGTCACCATCTGCTTTTATTATCGTTGCGCGTTTTTCGCGTTCAGAAGAAGCTTGTCGTGACATCATCTTTTTAAGATCTTCAGGCACATCAATATCTTCGAGTTTGATAGCTTCAACATGCAGTCCCCATGACTGGCTGGCGGCGCTAACGTTTTTTTCTATTTCGCTTTCTAAACGTTCTTGATGACTGAGGAGTTCGTCAAGTGAGAGACGACCCACAACATCACGTAAAGTGGCTTGAGCGTACCTAGATATCGCTTGGCGATAGTCTTCTACTTCTAAGGCGGCAGCTTTAGCATCGCAAACTTCAAAAAAGATAACCCCGTTTACCATTACGGGCACGTTATCTTGGGTTATCGTTTGTTGACGAGAAATATCCACAGTTTGTACCCGCATTTCGACGAAAATTGGTGAGTCTATAGTAGGTATTAAAAAGCGTACTCCGGGTGGAGCCACTGTAACAAATCGGCCAAGTCGCAAAATGATCATTTGCTCCCATTGCGCTACGACTTTAACGCTTGCGGATAAAATCGAACCCAGCAAAATACCCAAAAGAGCTGGGACGGTAATTGCTATATAATTCTCAGAAGAAAAACCCAGCAATAACCCGATTACAATGCCAAGCAAAGAAGATAACACCAAGAGCAATTTAGAGACGGATGATGATGGTCGCATGGCAGCTATTTTTGCCTTATAATGCAGTAAACGACAACAATAATTTTGTTAATAAAAAAACAAATAAAATTACCATGATAGAATAATGAATAATGCGTGTATATTGGAAAGAAAATATATTAGTTTTAGTTTCTTTTTAACTTATAAGTAATAGTTTCATTTTGGTCTAATAGCGGTTGACGATAAGTCTTAAAATTAGGCATAGATACATTTCATTTATTTTACTTCTGGCAAACTCGCATCCGGTTCGCCAGTGACAACCAGAAACATTGTTTTGTGGATAAACGCAAAATGGATTTAACACTTATAACCGATAATTTAAAAGCTTTTTGGGCTCTTGTTGTTGATGTCTGGCAACAGGGTCTCTTTGGCGTGCAGATTGGTAAATTGATCACGGCTGCATTAATTTTTATTCTTTTTTTGGCCTTGAGAAAATTTTTTGGTCATTCAATTATTAGACGTCTTAAGAAGCTTGCTAAAAAAACCAAAATAGAATTTGATGATAAAATCGTTGATGCAATTGAACCGCCAACTATGATGGTGCCTGTAGTATTAGGACTTTTCTTGGCGCTTAAATACCTCGATGTCGGTGGTACAATTGGTGATATTGGTGCAAAGCTTGTTCGTTCGTTAATTATATACATTATATTATGGGGATTCTATTGTCTAGTGACCCCGTTTAGATTCTTGTTTGATCGTGTCGCTGTAGTTTTCTCTTCGGCGATGCGTGATTGGCTACTTAAAGTTATAAAAATTGCGCTAGTTTTTATTGCTATAGCAACTGTGCTTGAAATTTGGGGTATTAAGGTTGGGCCGGTTCTCGCTGGCCTTGGGCTATTTGGTGTAGCAGTGGCATTAGGTGCGCAAGACCTGTTTAAAAACTTGATTTCGGGTTTGCTGATTATTTCCGAAAAACGTTTTAATATTGGTGATTGGATTTTAGTCGATGGTGTTGTTGAAGGAACTGTCGAGCACTTAGGATTTAGATCAACTCTTGTACGTCGTTTTGATAAGGCGCCAGTTTATGTCCCCAACGCCAAGCTTGCTGATTTGGCGGTAACGAATTTTAGCGCCATGACCTTTCGTCGTATTTATTGGCATATTGGTGTCGAATACCGCACCACGATCGAGCAACTACGCCGCATACGTGATCGTATCGAAGCTTACCTTTTTAATAACGATGAGTTTGTTAAGCCAAGTGAAGCAAGTACCTTTGTGCGTATTGATCGATTCTCTGATTCATCGATTGATATAATGCTTTATTGTTTTACTCGTACTACGATCTGGGGACAATGGCTTGAGATTAAAGAACGACTGGCTCTTGAAGTTAAAAAAATTGTTGAGGGTGAGGGTAGTAGTTTTGCGTTTCCGTCGCGTTCTATTTACATGAGCAACCCAACTAACGATATGCCTGAAGTTTTTGTACCGCCAGAAAATCCATAAAACATTGTGACGTGAAATAAGGGATGTACCTAATATCCAAGCATTTTTAAACCAGCAATTAATTATAGTACTATTAAGCTGTCGATTTTAAGGGGCGTTCTAAAAGATAAAAAATTGCGGTTGTGTTTGATACACCAAACTTAACGATTAAACTTTAAGCAAAATATGTGGGAATATTCTTTAAATATTATGAAATATCTAGATATTATAGTGAGTTAACTTCATCTGGCGTAAGTTCTCAATAAATACTGGCGAAACATGGGTGTCATCTCGAACGTAGTGAGAGATCTTTTTTATGCTTTTAAATATAA
>JAFGEK010000088.1 GCA_016931625.1 Deltaproteobacteria bacterium
CAAAGCCGGTATCACGGTCATACAACCCTCCGGCGAAACCAAATGGCTGGAGGCCGGGGTTAGTATCGTTAATGACTACACCGAACTCGTCGTAATCTAATTGTTGCGCAACTGCACCAGTGCTTGCATCTACCACTAATCGTACGCTACCGAGGTGATCGGTGATTAAGCGGTAGGTTGTAGTCGCCGTAACCATATACTCAGGTATGTTAGCATGTAACCCATACACAAATCTTGCTTTAATTGCACCGCTGCTATCTAGCCAGGCGATTGGTTGCAGTTGACCCTCATACAAGAAGCCTTCGACAAACACGCCATTGATACGTTTGCCTACGCGGCGATTTTTGCAGTCGACAATATACTTAATATTGATTGTGCCATGTTTTTTTAGTGTTTGACACTATTTTGGAGGGGCTTTATATCATTAAAATATTTTAATGTTTCACGAAATCATTATTTATTTACTTTCTGATGGTAAATTATCTTGATCATGAAAAGTACTCTGCTTAGCATTGTATAGGCAAGATTTTACGGCTATTCCTGTAACAAAAACAGCTAAAGCAACAAAAAGCCAGAGAAGTGTAATGAACCGCCATTCACCTAAAAATCCTGCTTGTTTTGATTTCATGTTTCAATGCTCCTTTAGAGTCGTTAAAGATTATCAAGTTAAAAATTAATAGTGTGAACTAGTGGCTCCTATTGGCACATCTTTGCTTGTCCATCTACCAACTTGTGGGTCATAGTCACGAGCGCTCGACATTATGAGCGCCAGAGGCCATGAATACTGACGACTATTGTAGGTATAGTGAGTACTTTAAATACGCATGCGTTATTGTGGCCGTGTTCGTCTTTGCGTAGAATTATACCGTTACTGTCATATGCGTAGCTCGAAACAATTCTGATGCCACACCTTAACCAACTGTAACCGTCTAATTTTTCGTGTTTTGATTAATAAGAAAATAAGACGGTGTAGCAAAATGCGACACATTTTTTAACGTTTGACACTGAACCTTGGGGGGCAATGGTGTCGCATTTTACGACATATTTTTCGGTGTTTGACACTATTTGGAAGGGGATTTCTCAAGCGCCTTGAGGTTCTGGCATCCGAGATCCTCTCCCATATCGCAGGCTTTTTGAAGAAAGTAGGCGGCGCGTTCACGATCAGTCGGAACCATTCGCCCATTACGATAGTCAAGGCCCAAACTGTTACAGCCCAGCGCCTCCCCAAGATTGCAGGCTTTCATGTCCAACTGTATAGCTCTAGTAGTATCTTTTTCAACACCCAAGCCGAAACGGAATGAGTCGGCCAGCTCATGACAACCACCTCCATACCCAAGTGAGCAACTTTTTTCAAATAAGTTGGCCGCGAGTAAATAGTCTTTAGGGACACCATCTCCTTGGAAATATAGAAGGCCTATCATCATACAATCTTTTGCATTATCTTTTTCACAACCTTTTTCGTATCGTTTCGCAAAAGCAGCGTTGATAGCGTCACAACCAGAAAAAATAATTAATGTAATACAGGAAAGGAGTATAATGCTTAAAAATAAAGTGTTTCCTTTCATTAATAACTCCTTTAAGGCGTAGAGACAGGCACACCACCTACAAGGTCGTAACTGTACTAATGATGTCGTCACATTGTTCGAGATAGCAAAGTAGAGTTAGGTAAGCAGTATCGTATTTTGCTGCAGTTTATAGAAAGTTTGGAATCATTATGATCGGCATTCATTTTAAACTCTACTAATGTTAGTATTACGTTAAGTTTATATACACCTCATTTTAGTTGTCATCTGATACAGGGTATGCAGAAACAGTTAAGCAAACACCAGCTTTCGCTAGACGTAAAAGATACTTCGGATGAAAATTAATTTGTACAGCGAACTGTTTTAAACTCCCTACATAAACAGCGAAATCTAGAGTACTGTAAACTCTACGTTTACGTAATGTTAAAATTTTTTGACGCCATTTTTTTAACCATCTAAAAACTACAGTCATTACATCTTCAATAGTTTCTCGCTCACAAAAAGGGATATTCACGCCAGAGTTAATCATTAATTCTTTATATCCACGACGTAACTCACCTTTTCTCCAAACTAAACTAGGACTTAACTCCGGGTTTATGGATAGAAATTTATCAACATTAAAATTGTCACCATAAATTCTCCACACTACAGTAATCATTGAATGCTCTCCCTCAATCATGTCATTGGTGGCGCAATATTGCCGCAAGCCTTAGGATCAATTAAGCAAGGATTCAAGATTGGCAAAAATGGCACAATGAATACATATAGTCATTATTATTTATCTGGTTAGTGGATATAGAAAGATTTATACTGCATAAAAATAATGATTAAAAAACATTTTCTAAAATAGTTTTCATAATTTACAATCAAAGATTAGTTGTGTGAAAAGAACCACGCCATATCTTGTTATTATTTGAAATATATAGCCGAAGTGCCAAGCGATTTTTCTGGGTATATTCCAGTTTGGATTACATCAATTACTTCAGTAATGAAAGCACTGATCAATTCCTCATCTGATTTGAAATCAGGTCGTTCAAATGGTTGCCAGTGTTTCCCTAGCATCCAGCCTGCTTCATTTGTGTATACATAAATAACTATATCACCAATATAAAATAGAACGTGCGGGCCAACATTTGATTTCTCTGCTTCGTCCATTCTGTAATGAAGATGGCGATTGCCTAAATTTTTTTTAAGTTGGGCGATCATTTTGGTTTGAAAAGAAGTCAAAATCATTCTGTAAAATCCCTATTGTTAATTAGGTGATGAAAACGTTTCATCGCTGTATTTGTAATGCTCATCACTATTATATTTTCCAGAAATCAATATGACCTTCATGTATTATTTTATCAGCGCCTGGGACATTTTTCTCAATCCACTTCAATATATTTCCTGAAGCACGAAAAACGTATTCAGCACCATGTCGTCCTTGACCTATTCTTAAATATCTATTTGAATTTATTAGTGGTGTGAGTGTTCTAAACGCTCCTTTTAAGACCATGCCACCGATTAACCATGACTCAATAGTGTAAACACGCTCTATAGGAAGGTCAATTGAACGTAAATAGTCCAAATCTCTTAAATAGTCGGCTTCAGGATCGCATGCTTTTGAAATGCGTTCTAGCCCACTGATATCTAAGAAATTCACCGGATCATTCCTAACATACGTATACAAATTAGTATCCCCACCCTCAAACAAGATCGGATCTTTACTCGTCCACCGACCAACTTTTGGGTCATAGTCACGAGCGCCGAAGCGTACAAAGCCGGTATCACGGTCATACAACCCTCCGGCGAAACCAAATGGCTGGAGGCCGGGGTTAGTA
>JAFGEK010000089.1 GCA_016931625.1 Deltaproteobacteria bacterium
AAATCTTATATTTAAAAGCATAAAAAAGATCTCTCACTACGTTCGAGATGACACCCATGTTTCGCCAGTATTTATTGAGAACTTACTAAAAGACATGATATATGTCTATTATTATGAAACAATTTGTTTCGCGGATAATCGATTTAAATCAACCGTTGAAAAGAAAATCTGTATTTTTATTAGGGCCACGCCAAACCGGAAAAACCACCCTATTAAAAAAGATTTTTCCTAACATAAAGATGTACTCACTGTTATTGCATGACCAATTTTTAGATTTTAGTCGTGAACCAGGACGATTACGACGCGAATTAACACCAAAAGATAATTTAGTTATTATAGATGAGATTCAAAAACCGCCTGAATTATTAGACGAAATACACGGGCTTATTGAAGAGAGAAACCATAAATTTATTTTAACCGGTTCGAGTATGAGGTAGATTTTATTTTAAATGACCATGTGGCAATAGAAGTTAAGGCCACTAAACGTGTATCAAGCCAGGATTTACGTGGGCTGCAAGCATTGGCTGAAGAAAAACTTTTACAGCATTACTATCTAGTATGCCACGAGTCACGTTTACAGATAATAAATGGGATAGAAATTTTGCCATGGCAAATTTTTTTGCAGCGTTTATACGAAAATGATTTATGGTAAATTAACAAAAAAAATAACATTAGGATTTTAAAAAATCTTTCCCCTTAACGACTTGACGTGCACCGCCGCTTAAGGCCATTTAGCACGCTCCATATGGTTTAAAAGCATACGCTATGGGAAGGATAACGCTAAATGCGTCGTCAAATAGATACATATATTGAGTCTCTTATCGAGCCCGAGCGGTTTGAATTTTACCGTAATCTTTGTAGTTTTTCTGATCGTGAAATAGTCCCCAAGCTTTTATCATGGGAGCGCGAGCGCTGCCTGATTGATGATGCCGCAATTAAGGCAATGGCGGATTTTGGCTTATTTGGCCTTACGGTTGAAGAATCATTTGGCGGTGCTGGTGGGCAAATGCTCGATCTGATTTTGATGGGTTTTGCCTTGGGCTATCATAGCCACAGCGTTGCTATTACTCCAGGGGCTGCGGTTAGTTTAGGCATAAAACCCTTACAATTAGCTGGTACAAAAAAGCAAAAAGCAGCTCATTTGTATGACCTTGCAACCGGCAAACGGATGTTTATCTTTGGGTTATCCGAGCCGGGGCGTGGTTCTGATGCCGCTAACCCTCAAGTAACGGCTAAACGTATTAATAATGGTTGGTGTATCAATGGCGAGAAATGCTGGATCACTAACGCTAAATGGGCCAGTCATACGATTGTGCATGCGTTAACCAATCCTGATGGACGTCGGGCGCACCGTTCTACTTGTTTTATTGTACCAATGAATCATCCCAATATTTGTTATCGCGAGATAGAAGGTAAACAGGCTTGGCGTCAGTCTTCTACTGGCTCGATTTTTTTCGATAATGTCGAAGTTAGTGAAGATGCGATGCTTGGTGAATTAAATGAAGGCTTTAAGGTTATGGTAAGCACGCTTAATGGTGGGCGTTTGTTTATTAGCGCCTTGGCCTTAGCTTCACTTGCCTATGCTTTAGACGCGACGCGTCGTTATGCTCAAGAACGTACTCAGTTTAACAATCGATTAATTGGACGTTTTCAGCGTGTTCAAGATGTGCTTATCGATATGGATATTGCCCTTGAACAAGGAGTTATTTGGCTGATTAATGCAGTCAAACAATATGATGCTGGCATTATGTGCCGTGAGACAGCGGCTAAGCTGAAAATAGAATGTTCGCAACGAGCCTCAGTGCTTTTACCAGCGGCTATGGAAATTTGTGGGGGTATGGGCTGTATTGATGAATTTGGCTTGGCGCGTCATCGTGATGATTTATTTGTAGCAAGAGTAGGCGAAGGATCGAATTTTGCCTTACGTGACTTAGTAGTTCGCCCATTAATTCCTGAGGTTCCGCATTTTGAGCAGTAATTAAATCAAGTATCCCCTTGAATATTTGCGCAACGTCTCATAGGTTCCCCGCTCTATATTCGCTTTAGCAAAAGGGCTAAAGCGAATGGCAAAATTCGAGGGAGCGCATGTCAAAATACAGCACCGAAGACATTAGAAATATTGCTATTGTTGGTCACGCGGGTTCAGGTAAAACGATGCTGAGTGAAGCTATGCTGTGCACTGCTGGTGTCATCAAGACCATGGGCACCATCGAAAGAGGAACTACGGTTTCTGATTTTGATCCGCTTGAAAAAGAACAACAGCGATCGTTATCGGCTTCAATTATGAGCTTTGATGAAAACCGACAACATATCAATATTATTGACACTCCAGGACTTGCTGATTTTTTAGGCGATTCACTGTCAGTGCTTTCGGCTGTTGAAACAGCTTTAATTGTAATCAATGCTCAATCTGGCATTGAAATGACAACACAGCGTATGTGGGATCGCACCAAGGACATGGGCCTTGCTCGTGCTATTGTGATCAACCACATTGATGCTGAAGATGTAAACCTTGTTCGTATAGTTGAACAAATTAGAGAAAATTTTGGCACCGAGTGTCTTACTTTAAATTTACCGCAAGACCACGGTAAAACAGTGCTTGATTGTTTAAATAACACTGAGGGTAATGTTGATTTTTCTTCAGTTGCTGACGCACATTCGGCTTTGGTAGAGCAAATTGTCGAATTAGATGAAGACTTGATGAATCAGTATCTTGAGTCCGGTGATGTACCAGCGGCTCAATTAGAAGACGCCTTTAAAAAAGCATTAATTGAAAACCATTTAGTGCCAATATTATTTACTAATGCAAAGCAACAAATTGGTATAAAGGAACTTAACAACTTTTTAGCAAAACTAACACCGAATCCTAAAGAGCATAATCCGCACGTGTTCCTTAAAGGCGAAGGTGATGCTGCGATTTCTTTTAAACCTGAGCAAGATACTAGCCAACACATTTTAGCGCATGTGTTTAAGGTTTCGATTGACCCATTTGTTGGCCGTATGGGTATGTTTCGGGTGCATCAAGGTTGCGTAACTAAAGAATCACAACTTTTTATTAATGAGTCACGCAAAGCATTTAAAGTTGGACATTTGTTAAGTCTAAAAGGCAAAGATCACATAGAGATTGAACAAGCAGTGCCAGGCGATATTTGTGCGGTGGCTAAAATCGAAGAAATTTCGCGTAATGTTATGCTGCATGATAGCTCTGATGAGGCGCATATTCATGCTAAGCCAACCATGCTACCAAGCCCCATGTATGGACTGGCGGTTCAGGCTAAAAGCCGAGGTGATGAAGGTAAGATTTCTGGCGCGTTAAGCAAACTGACTGCTGAAGACCCATGCTTTGTGGCTGATCGAAATATTGAGACCAACGAATTGGTTCTGCGAGGTTTAGGCGAGCTGCATTTACGCACCATGCTGGCTCGCTTGAAGGCTCGTTATAATGTCGAGGTAGATACGCGACCACCCAAGATTGCATATCGTGAAACTATTTCTGCCTCGGCTGAAGGCCACCATCGTCATCGCAAACAAACCGGTGGTGCTGGCCAATTTGGCGAAGTGTTTTTACGCATTAAGCCATTAGGGCGTGGTGAAGGATTCGAGTTTGCTAACGTAGTTTTTGGTGGTTCGATTCCGGCACAGTATATTCCAGCGGTTGAAAAGGGCATAAGGCAAGTACTAAACCAAGGTGTTATTGCCGGCTATCCATTGCAAGATATTCGTGTAGAAGTATACGATGGTAAGCACCATCCGGTTGACTCAAAAGAAATTGCGTTTATTTCAGCGGGTAAAAAGGCATTTCAACAAGCGGTGCAAAGTGCCAAACCACAAATTCTTGAGCCAATTGTAAATGTCGAGATAGTGGTGCCAAACGATAACATGGGTGATGTTGCTGGTGACCTTTCATCACGTCGTGGTCGCATTAGTGGTACTGACCAACGCCCCGGCAACAATATTGCCGTGCTTGGCAGTGTGCCTTTGGCTGAGATGTTAGATTATCAATCGTTTTTAAAATCGGTCACTGGTGGTCGCGGTTCATATGGTATGGATTTTTCACACTACGAACCGGTACCACCACAAGTTCAAACGCAAATCGTATCGCAGTATAAGCCCAAAGAAGAAGAAGAGTAGGTTTTGGTCACTAGGGGGTGTCCCTTATTAAACGTTATTCTTTACTGCTTTTTTGTTGGGCGAGCTTATTGGTAAAGGCGATCATACGTTCATGTTCGCGACCACGCAAATTTTCAAATTGTACACGCACAGCTACGGGGATGGGTGGTTGCCCTTCTACTTCAAGCACACGACAACGAACTCTTAGCGGCTTGCCTTCATCCAGCGCTAAATCAACCAATAATGAATCACCCACAGTTACTGGGTGAAAAGCATGCATACGCAATCCGCCTTCTGACAAATCTATAGTACGTCCGATGACCACACCGTCAGCACGTGTGACATCAAGGGCAATATGGTGGCGTTCAAAACGTCTGAAGGCAGTACCAAAATGACGTGAGGCAGCACGATAAATACTAGTTAGGTCAAAAGGCTGGGCAATAAAGTCTTCGATACCTAGTTTGGTTAATTTTTCCATGGTGGGAATAGCTAACTCGCGAAATGAAATAATAATAAAAGTTTGCGTAAGTTTTTGTTTCAGTTGTTCAACAAGGCTAACTGTATCGCTATTAGCTAATTCACAAGATAAAATCATCAAATCGGGTTGATTGGTTGGCTCTATTTCAAGCAGAGCTTCACTTTGGGTTACAACAATGCAATGGTTGGCAAGTCTTTCACAGCCATCAGCGATTTGCTTAGCTAAACTTGCAACCGGATCAGCAACTACAATGGTACTTAACGGCATGTTTTAAGTATACACGGTATTGTGGCCAAGTTGTAATCCCCCTTGCAAAGGTTTGAAATATAGATTGTTATAATAAGCAAAATTGCAATTGACAATATGTCAAAATGGCTAAGATCAAGGCTTTTAATTTTGACAAAGTGTCGAATATTATAAAGCAACTTTTAAAATATCTCTTGATATTACGAATAGTTATATAAGTTATTGCTGGCGCAAAAATTGCATTAACTGGGGAAATAATAAAAGGAATTAATTATATGTTAGGTGTTCGTATTGCCACATTTTTACGTGCTAACGGCTGGGTGCTTAATCTGGTCTTTATTGTTTTAGCGGCATATTTTGTTGCAGGCGCTGTTAATGCAGTACTGGCGCAAAACATACGAGTAGTACCAAATGCTAATGATAAAATAGAATTCCGCTCTACTAAAACCATTAATACATCATCACGTCGCAGCATTATTAATATCGCACAAAGAAATTTATTTAGTATTAAACGTGAAAATTTATCACCTACACCAAAAGTAGTTGCCGCAACTACAGCTAACCCAAATGATATACGATCATGTACGATGAGCATGAAAGTACGAGCAACTTTAGTGGCAGATAATGCACCTGAATGGTCAATGGCAGTTTTATTTGTGAATAATGAGGCAGATGTTTATTCAATTAATGAAGGTACTAATAAAATTGGTGGTGATGATACTTTAGTAAGCATAGAAGACCGCGCTGTTGTTGTACAAAGACGTGATCATTATGAACGTTGCTATGCTGAAGGCGAAGAAGCATCTGCTAGTAAGACACCATCTATTTCGTCGACGGGAGTGATTGAACAAGAATCGAGTAATCCAGAAATTACGGGGGTTATTAAACGAAGTGATACTGAATATACTATTGAACGAAATGAAGTAGATAAAGCGATGAATAATTTATCGCAGGTGGCTACCCAAGCACGTATTGTTCCAAATTTTAAAAATGGTAAAGCTAATGGTTTCAAATTATTTTCAATTAAACCAGGCAGCATTTATGAAAAAATTGGTTTAATAAATGGTGATGTAATTCAAAAGATAAATGGTTATGAAATGAGTAGTCCTGATAAAGCGCTTGAAATTTATCAAAAACTTAAAGAGGCAAGCTCAGTTTCTATCGAATTACAACGGCGTGGTCGTGATATGACCATGAATTATAGTATTGATTGACAGGCTAGTTTGTTATGACTGTAGGAGCAACAATTCGTCTTAGTGTTTTGGTAATTGGAATTATTATTATGGGTGATCGTCCAATATTATCAACTTATAATGGTGATACTCAAAAGTTAATGTCTAGCGATGAAACTAATAAACTCACCTTAGTAAATGGTGCATCTACACTGATTGCTGACTATGGAATACGAGTTACTACAGAATTGCCGGTACCTCCTCAACTTTCAGTAACCCAAGAGAAACCAAATGCACTTGAATGTCCGTTTACGGTACGTGCTATTATTAGTGCAGAGGCGAAAAGTGATGATTTTGCTATTATTACTTTTAATAATAATAGCCGAGTAGTGCATGTTGGAGATATATTAAAAATAAATAAGAATAGCTTTAATATTTTAGCTATTGAACCAAAAGCATTAAGTGCCAAAGTAAATGAGCAAATTGTGCACTGCTATTTCAAATGAGGATGACTAAATATGTTTAGCGTGGCGTGCTTAAATTTATTAATTGCTACTTTTATAATAAATGAATCCGTGCAGTATAAAACTGCGTGGAATAGTAGATCAATATTAGTAGCACAAGCTGCATCAGACGCTCATCTTAAACCACCACCACGACCATTACGTAGCCGAGCCACTGCGGTGCGTTCTGAACAACCACCTGCAGAAATACCAGCGCCAGCAAAAACTCCAGAAGCTTTAGAAACTAAGGATGCAGCAAAAGCCGATAGCAGCAAAACAATGGCATTTCCTGCAGCGTCAAAAAAGAAGGGAGAAATAGATTTAAAAGAACGGGCAAAGCATGGTAAGTTTAGTTTTGATTTTTCGAAAGCAGAAATCGAAGATATCGTGAAAGCGATATCCGATATGACGCAGCGTAATTTTATTATCCCTGATTCGATTAAGGGTAAGCGTCTAACGATTTTATCACCAACCAAGATAAGTGCTGCAGAAGCCTATCAGGTTTTTTTATCAGCATTAGAAGTGAGTGATATTTCAGTAGTGCGTATTGGCAAGTTTTATAAACTAATGAAAACTAAAGAAGCGATACGAGCGCCGATACCGACTTGTGTTAATCCTGATGACCCAGCATGCCCAAAATATAGTGAGCAGATGGTTACTACTATCCTACCACTACAGCATATTGAGGTAGGGCAAATTAATTCAGTACTACAATCATTAAAAAGTAGAGAGGGTCAGATACAAATATTTCAGCCAAGTAACGCATTAATTATTAGCGAATATGCCAATAACCTAGAGAGAATTCGTAGAATAATTTCAGCCTTAGACATCCCTGGTTTTGATGACGAGCTGCAAATTATTCAAATTAAATATGCTACTGCTACTGAGATAGCCGATAAATTAACACAAATATTCGAAGTTGCAGCTCGCGGTGGCGCAAATTCAAGAAATATGGGTGGACGACGGGCGACTCCAATTCATGATTCTAAAACAGCGAGTAAATTAAAAGCGAATTCTGACAAATCAGAAGATGATACCGAAGTACAGATATCAAAAATGGTTGCTGATGATCGCACCAATCAAATAATTTTTAAAGCGAATCGCCGTAGCTTTGAAGCTATTAGAAGTTTAATTAGCAAGTTAGATGTACCTATTTCTGAAACTGAGCAAGGTCGTGTACATGTTTATTATCTAGAAAATGCATCTGCTGAAGAATTGGCTTCAACTTTATCATCATTAGCACAGGGATCGGGAAATACTCAAAGTAGCCGACCGCCACGTCCAGCCCGTGTACCAGGTCAAAGTTCGCATGCAACCACATCAAATCAAAGCAAAGGGGTTGAAAGTGCAACTTTATTTGAGGGCGAAATAAAAATAACTGCGGATAAAGCAACAAACTCACTTATAATAATTTCGAGCGGTCGTGATTATCGTTCATTATCGCGGATTATTGAAAAACTTGATCGCCCACGACGCCAAGTTTACGTTGAAGCAGCCATTTTAGAAGTTACGGTAGGTGATACATTAAAAGCTGGGCTAAATTATCACGTGCCAACGCAATTTGCTAATGGTGATTTACCTGGTGGCAGTGCAACTGCGGGCTCAATAGGTTTTGTACAAAGCGCTGGTGGCAGTGGCACTATAGCGGCATATCAAAGTCCGGCACAGTTATTAAGCGTTGCCGGGGGGGCGTTAGCGGGTGTTTTTGGCAAATCATTAACTTGGAATATTGGTGGTAATAGTTTAAGCCTTCCGAGTTTTGGGATCATTTTACAATTATTGGAAGAGTCTAGTAATGCACGAATTTTATCAACGCCACATATACTAACCACTGACAACGAAGAAGCATCAATAGAGATAGGCCAAAAAATTCCTTTTATGCGTGGCACATCTTTATCATCTTTAGGTGCTGCTGCAAGTACTAATGCAACATTAAACAGTTTGAGTAGTTTAAGTAATTTATATTCATCGGTAGATAGAGTTGATGTTTCGCTCAAACTTACCTTAACCCCACAAATCAATGAGCGTGGTCGTATTAAATTAAAAATTGATCAGCAAGTTGAAGATATAGTTGGCGAACAACAAGTTACTGCCACACCTACTACTGCCAATCGTAGCGCGAAAACTGTAGTGGTAGTAGATGATCAACAAACAGTAGTTATCGGCGGATTGATGCGAGATCGTGTCACCGACGGTGAAACTAAAGTGCCAATATTAGGGGATATACCAATTATAGGTTGGTTATTTAAGAATCGTACGCATAAAGTAGAAAAAGTAAATCTGCTATTAGTATTAACTCCATATATCATTCGTAATTCAAACGATTTTCAAGAGATTCTTGAGCGTAAAATGGAAGAGTATGAAAATTTTGCTATCGAATATTATGGCAGTATCCCCGAGTATCGAGCTCATATTGATTATTCACGCAAACGTGGTCCCTTTGCGAATATGGTGAATACCTTACGACGTGAACAAAATAAAGCAGAGAATGGTGGAAGTGGCGCTGAAGACGAAATAGTAATTAAACCATTAGGTGCAAAGTCATCGCAACTTAAAAATAGTCAGGATGAGAATGAAGAATATATACAAGGTGAAGATAGTAAATTAGACAGAGATAATACCAAACAACCAATTAGTGAAAGTATTACATCAGAAAATAATCAATCAAAGGAAAGTAACAATGAATCACCAAGTGCCAATGATGTGCAAATATTAAATGAGCAAACACATAATCTTAACGAAAAAAATGATATCGATGGTCATAATGCTTCTCCTCCAAATGATATGGCAGAGGATATGGAGTAGGCATAATGTCGTTAGTGGTGAATAATCATAAAGATGGCGCAGATACTGAGGCAACGACCACAAATCGAGTTGTACCAACTTTTAGTCAGCGTCGACTTGGTGAGATTTTAATCGAACATGGTTATATCGATGCTGATACTTTAAAAATGGTTTTGGCTACGCAGGTTGAAAAAGGAGGCCGTGTAGGTGAGATTTTACTTTCGCAAAAATTAATCAATGAACATAATTTGATCACCGCATTGGGTGAACAGCTAGGTATTAAAGTAATTGAACGTATAGAAGATAGAAATATTCCTGATGCATTAATCGCAGCGGTACCTATTAATTTTGCTAAACAATATCGCTTGCTACCATTAGGCTTAAACGATGAAGGTAGGGTAAAAGTTGTATGTAATGACCCCTTAGCTTTAGCAGCTTTTGATGATCTTGCAGTATTAATTGATGCACCTGTTGAAATATTTTTAGCTACCTCAGATTTAATAATTGATGCGATAAATCGTTCTTATGATCGTGGTACTGCACAAGCTACTCGTGCTATGGACGAATTAGCTGATGAAGAGCTTGAAACTTTTGCCCAAGATATTGAAGAAGCTGTCGATTTACTAGACTCTGCAGATGAAGCGCCTATTATTCGTTTAGTTAATTCACTAATTTCACAAGCAGTTAAAGAACATGCAAGTGATATTCACATTGAACCAGCCGAACGTGATATTATTGTACGTTTTCGAGTGGATGGTATCTTGCATGAGAAAATTCGACCACCCAAAAAACTACAAGCATCAGTCATTAGTAGAATTAAAATTCAGGCCGGTCTTAATATTGCAGAAAAACGATTACCGCAGGATGGTCGTATTCGCATAAAAATTGCGGGCAAAGATATTGATATTCGTGTTGCTACTGCGCCAACGGCACATGGTGAACGTATTACTATGCGATTGTTAGATCGCTCAGCAGTGTTGTTAGATTTAGTAGATTTAGGTTTTTCGCCGGACAATTTTGGTATGATTAAAGGCTTAATTAAAAAGAGTCATGGTATTATTTTAGTTACGGGGCCAACGGGTAGCGGTAAGACAACAACTTTATATGCTGGCTTATCTGCTATTAATACTCCCGATTTAAACATACTAACTATTGAAGATCCTATCGAGTACCAATTAGCCGGGGTGTCACAAACACAAGTAAATTCCAAAATTCATCTTACTTTTTCTAGCGGGCTTCGTTCTTTTTTACGCCACGACCCTGATGTAATTATGGTTGGTGAAATACGTGATTTTGAAACCGCTGAAATAGCAATTCAAGCAGCTCTTACAGGTCACTTAGTGCTTTCAACGGTACATACTAATGATGCACCTGGCGCTATTACCCGACTAGTAGACATGGGGGTTGAGCCGTTTTTAGTCGCTTCGTCAATTGTTGGGATAGTTGCTCAAAGACTAGTACGTACATTATGCCCACATTGCAAAGAACCATACACAGCAAGTTTAGAAGAAATTCGTGAACTCGGATTATCGGTTGAAATGGTTGGCACCAAGCCAACTTTTTGGCGTGGCAAAGGATGTCATGATTGTTTAAATATGGGCTATATCGGTCGTACCGGCATCTATGAAATGATGATGCCGTCTGATTCGATTCGCCAATTAATTTTGCAAAATGTAGATTCTAATACCATCAAGAAACAAGCTATTACGCAAGGTATGCGAACTTTGCGCGAAGATGGGGCAAGCAAAGTACTAGCCGGTATTACTTCAAGCGCTGAGGTATTACGAGTGACTGCGGAGGATGCAATGTAATGCCAGTATATGCTTATAAGGGTTTTAATGCCCAAGGGCGAGCAGTCACAGGTTCTCGTGATGCCGATAATCCACGTGTGATTAAACAACAACTTAAACGTGAAGGAATATTTTTAACAGATTTAACAGAGAGTGGTCAGCGTTTACAAAATAGAAGTCTGTCGATTCGTCCCAAATTATTTCGCGAACATGTTTCAACTCAAGAATTGGCAACTGCTACTAGACAATTAGCAACCTTGCTTGGCGCCGGTATTCCCTTAGTTGAATCTTTAATCGCAATAATTGACCAAGTAGAACATCAGGTATTTAGATCTATTTGGGCAGATGTTAAACAAAAAGTTAACGAGGGTGCGAGCTTTGCCGATGCTTTAGCAAGCCATCCTAAAGTGTTTTCGCCTCTTTACATTAATATGGTACGAGCAGGTGAAACATCCGGTGCTCTCGAAGTAGTACTAAGCCGTTTAGCAGATTTTACCGAAAGCAGTGCTGAGTTACGGGGTAAATTAATTGGTGCCATGATTTACCCAGTAATCATGATGTTTATTGCGCTGGGTGTAGTCAGTATACTTTTTATTTTTGTAATTCCAAAAATTTCAGCCTTATTTACTGCACAAAAAGTTGCGCTGCCTATTCCCACACAAATATTGATATTTATCAGTTCTACCGCCAGAGATTATTGGTTTGTAATAATCCCGGCATTCATATTTTCTCTTTGGGCTTTTTATCGTTATATACATACTCCAATTGGTCGAGCACGATGGGATAAATTTTCATTAAAAGCACCAATTTTTGGAGTACTTACTCGTATGGTAGCAGTTGCGCGTTTTTCAAGAACGTTAGGCACCTTATTGGGGGCCGGTGTACCATTGCTTGCAGCTTTTGATATTGTGAAAAATGTCGTACAAAACTCGGTATTATTAACGGTAATTGAAACTGCAAGAGACGCAGTTAAAGAGGGAGATAGTATTGCTGCACCGCTTAAGCGTTCTGGAGAATTCCCACCAATTGTTACCCATATGATTGCTATCGGTGAACGCTCTGGTCAATTAGAGTTGATGCTTAATAATGTAGCTCATACTTATGAAGTGCAAATTGATATACGGGTAAGAACTTTAACTAGTGTCTTAGAACCAATTATGATTGTTTTTTTAGGGGTCGTGGTTGGCTTCATTGTATTCGCTATTTTGTTACCGATTTTACAAATTTCTTCATTCGCAGGGTAAGGAGTATAAGAAATGCATGCTAATTTTATAAATTATTTTAAGAAAAGAATCATCAAGTGGCAACACGTTATACATGAGAATCGCAAGTATCAACGTGGTATGAATCTATTAGAAATAATGGTAGTTTTAGTCATTATTTCGTTGGTCGCTAGTACGGTTGGTGTTGCAGTTATGAAACAGCTAGTTAGAGCGAAAATTGAACAAACAGGCGTTCAGATCAAAAACCTAACTGAGGCTCTTGAGTTATATAAATTACAATTTCATAACTATCCTTCAACAAGTGAGGGTTTAGTTGCTTTAGTTAGTCCCAAGGGTAATGCCCAGCCTTTTATTGAACAAGTTCCACAAGACCCATGGGGACATGAATACGTTTATATATATCCAGGGGTTGGTAATACCAGTGGCTTTGATTTGATGAGTTACGGTCCAGATGGAGTTCAAGGAGGCGGCGATGATATTACTAATTACAATAATTCAAAAGCAAATACCGAGTAATGATAAATGTTAATAAAACGTCATATGCTTGGCGTATTTGTAATTGATAACGATAGTAGAGATCTACTCTATAGAACAAGAGCATTTACTCTGCTTGAAGTTATGGTGGTGTTAATAATTTTAGTACTGGCTGCAGCAGTTATAGTACCGATGGTAGGTAAAACAAATATTGCAGATTTAAGATCAACCGCGGGGAAAGTAGCAGGCACTATACGCGCGACTTATGATCAAGCAGCATTAAGTGGTCGCAAATATCGACTAGTGTTTGATTTAACAAAACAAATAATAAAAATTGAATCAGATAATAGTAAAATTACTGAGACACCGGGCTTATTTGATTTAGCCAATGTTTTATTAGGTAATAATGGAAAAATTACTGAGGATGAATCAGTAGCTAACAGTGATAATGCTGACGAAAAAATAAAAGAAGTTCAACCGCCTGCAGAATTACTTTCTTTATTAGGTATATCTAAAGAAGAAACCGAAGATGTTGATGAACTTTCATCATACCAAAATGCTGGTCATGATTTTAGGATTTCTAAAGATGTTAGAATTTTGGATGTTTGGGTAGAAGGAATGTCTCAACCCATTACTGAAGATAAAGCATTTCTCTATTTTTTCCCTGGTGGTTATACCCAAAAGTCAATGATTCATCTTACTACTTCTGAAGGAACTACTTTTACAGTTAAGGTTGCAGGTTTAACCGGAAATACCGAAATCATTGACAAGTTTGTTGAGGTGCCTCAATGAACTCAAACTATAAACTATTTGGCGTTCAGAAAACAGAAAGAGGTTTTACTTTATTAGAAGTAGTTATAGCATTAGCAATTTTAGGGTTGGGCTTAGGTGTATTATTACATGCACAAGCTACGAGTCTTGCTGCTGCTGGGCGTGTTAGGGGATTAACAATAGCTACTTTATTAGCAAGATCGAAAATGATTGATATCGAGCAGGATTTACTTGATGAAGGATTTACTCTAGGAACTGTAGAAAAAGAAGGTGATTTTAAAGAAGAAGGACATCCAGATTTTAAATGGAAATATCAAATTTCTGAAGTTAAAATTGATTTAGACTTATTACGAAAATTTACTGGTGATAGCCAAGAAGATAATGAAAATAATAATACGGCTGGTAATTACTCATCTTTAGCGATGAGTTTAGAGGGGCCATTAGAAGTATTAACCAAACAGGCTAGCGAGTCGATACGTTTAGTTGACCTCAAGATTACTTGGCCAAATGGCCAATATACCGACTCAACAAAAATAAGCGCTATAGTAACACGTGAGGATTTGGGTATTTCAACACAACAAAGTAATACTACCAAATAAAGAGTCAAATATAACGAAAAAAGAGAAGTGACTTTTACATGATTAAGCGAGCACAAAAGTTACAGCGTCGATTATTCAAACGAAACCTCGCTGCAAATAATTGCATGAGTAATAGCTATGGTTTTAGTTTAGCCGAAGCAATGGTTGCCATTGCTGTATTAGCTCTAATTGCGACGCTTACTTATGGTACTTTTTCTCGCGCCATAGATGCACGTGAACGAACCGAAAAAATTACTTCCCACTATAACGAGATTCGGCAAGCAATGTTAAGAATGACAAAAGAAATTTCGCAGGCATTCTTGTCGAGACATAAAAATTGCACGGAACCAAGAAGTGACACTTTGTTCATCGCTAGCCAACATAGTTCAGGAATGCGTATTGATTTCACGAGTTTTTCGCATCTAAAGATTAAAAAAGATGCAGCAGAATCAGATCAAAATGCCTTGTCATATTATCTCGATAGAGATCCAGACGAAGCAAATAAATTGGTATTAATGCGACGAGAAAAGAATCGCATAAATGAAGATTTAAAGGCTGATGGTCATGTCGATATTATTGCTCATGATATAGAAGAATTAAACTTTTCTTTTTATAACGCCAAAGAAGATCGCTGGGAAGATGAATGGGATACTACCAGTTCAAATTATAAGGGTCGTATGCCATTATTTGTTCGTATTGAGATAAAGGCGAAGGATTATAACGGACAATTAGAAACTTTTGTTACTAAAACACGAATATTTTTACAAAAACCAATACTGATTTTCGGTACAGGTTTTTCTGCGCCGGCGGATGGTTGTTAATGCATGCATTAAAGATACATTTTTTTAAAAGAAAGCGGCAACTATCCAATAAGGATAGTCAGCGTGGGGTTGCTTTATTGATAGTAATTACAACTATTACTCTTGTGGGTAGCGCGGTTGCCGAATTACAGTTTAACACACGCGTAGACTTACAATTAGCTATCAATGCCCGTGATACCGTACAAGCAGAATATGCAGCTTTAAGTGCTATGCGCGTGCGTGCCTTGCTATTAAAAAATGGACGTTTATTAGAGCAAGGTATGCAAAAGGTAGCACAAAGCATGGGGATTGAATCTTCGTTGATTCCACCTTTAGGGTCATTACTCACCATAGTACCAATTAACTGTAGTTTGTTATCCGCAATAACAAAATCAATTGAAGATAATAATATCGATCAAGCTAAAGATGATGAAGAAAATCAATTTTTTAATTCTGTTGAATGTATTTCTACATGTAACAGTGAACATGGAAAAATTTCATTGCCGGCGATGGCACTATCTCATCCGAGTAATGCAGTTTCTGCACAGCAACAGTTGTTAGGATTACTCAGTGACCCAAAACTAGAACATTATTTTCAAGAAGATAGTCAAAGGGGTAACCATGCTGAGTCTCCTGCCGAATTAATTAACGCGATTATTGATTGGATTGATACTGATAAAGTACAAACAGGCACGCAAGTTGGAGATGAGGATAGATATTATTCATATTTACGAGATCCCTATCGTACAAAAAATGCACCTTTTGATTCAGTAGCTGAGTTGATGCTAGTGCATGGAATTAATGATGAACTTTATGATATTTTAAAGAAGCGAGTAACTATTTATAAGACTTCGTCTCAAATTGAAATTGGAACGGCGGATGATATTACCCTGGCTATTGGTATTTGTAGTGCACTAACTGAACCAGGCTATTGTAGTACATTGCTTGGAACGCCTGTTTTTTGGACAGCATTAAATGAAATGCGTGGTCAAAATAGCAGCGGATTAATTACTTTAAATGTCACTATTTTAAAAACCATATTAGATTCAATTGGTGTCCCTTATGATGAAAAAATATTAGGCCAAACTTTTACAGACAGAGCAAGTACTACATGGTACTCAATTGAGGCAGAAGGGATAAATGGTAATGCACGGTCCATTATGCGTTCTATATATCAAACTCAAGAAGATCAATATTACTATTTTCATGTAGAGTAAAAAACTATGGCGCAACGAATTGCAGCAGTTGATATATCACCTCGTTTAGCTCGCGTAATTGTTTTGGATACTACTATGCGCAATACTAAAGTTACGCAAGCGGTTAAATTAACATTGGCATCTAATGCGTCACGTACTGAGATATTAGCATCAATTAAAGCGGCTATTGGTGAAAAAATTGATACTATAGTTATTGGGCATGAATCACGTAATGTATCAACACGATCACTTTCATTTCCATTTAATGATACGCGTAAGATTGAAGCAGCCGTCGCCTTTGCTTTAGAAAGTCAAACTCCATACGATTTCGAAAATACTATATTAAGTTGGCACTTAGTTAATCGTAAAAATAATAGTATGGATATACTTGCTGCTATTACACCCAAACAGCAATTAAAATCCTTACTTCAAGATTTAGAGCAAGCAGGGATAGAAGCTCAAGCCATCATACCGGTGGCAAGTGCCTTAGCTGAACTGGCACCACGCCAAACAAGTGATCCGATTGCTGTAATTTCTTTGGGTGAAACGACAAGCCACTTAGCAATTGTTAAAAATGGTAATCTATGTTTTTCGCGCAGTTTTAGAGCAGGCGGTTCTGATGTTGACCGGGCTTTAGTGCATAGATTCGGTGTGGATGTTGAACAAGCACGATTTGCAAAAGAAAAAGAAGTTCGCATCTTATCCAATAATGAGAATAATCAAGCAAATTCAGACGCACAGAAAATATCATCTGTAGCTACTGAAGGGTTGACCTATGTTCTATCTAATTTAATTACAACTTTTAAATATCTTCCAACTGATATTGCACCATTTCGTTTATTGCTTACAGGTGGATTATCAAGAATGGTAGGTATTGCTGATTACCTAGCATGCCAAATTGGAATTGAAGTACAATTAGTAGATTTATCAGAAGCCATTGGACATGCTGCAGATGGTCAGGCATTTGCTTTGTTTGACCGTTTTATTCCGCACGCCAAGAAAACCAATAGTAATGCATTTTTATATAATAACAAATCGGGCCAAAATACATTAGATGAAGAAGATAAAAATGAAAATATTAATGTTGCTCCAGAGTTTGCTTTAGCATTAGGGATGGCTATTGCAGTTGCGCGTCACGGAAGAAATGTACCGCTAAATTTTCGCACCGGCGAATTTGCATATCAAGGAGATATTCAATTATTTCGCGGGCAAATTTCGCGAATATTATCAGGTATTGCAATTGTTATATTATTAGCTATTTGCAGTGCGATAATTCGCTATTCTATTTTAGCAAACGAAGAAAGTCGAATAGATAAGGGTTTTTGTACAGCCACTAAAAAAATAGTTGGACGAGAAATATGCGATCCAACTGCTGCTTTAGCAACTATGCGTCAAGCTCCTGGTGCGGGTGAAGGTGTAGTCATTCCTGCCTATTCTGCAGCCTCACTTTTAGAAATGATGTCAAAAAATATTAATGAAGATATTGATGTAAATTTTGAGAATTTAGAACTACGGGTTGATGGTAGAGCCGATGAGCCTGATCGTATAACGGGCAAGGGAGAAGCGGCAAGTTTTGATAGCACTGAAAAATTGTCTCAAAGTCTTAAGCGTGATCCATGTGTACAAGAGGTTAATATTGGAAAGCAACGTCGTACACGCGATGGTGCTCGTGTTGAATTCAATCTTACAGTAAAAATTAATTGTCCGGCGGGTTCTACCCCTGGTCATCTAGGTATGGTTTCTAATGAGTAATGACTTAAAACTTAATGGTTTTTATATTTACAAACTAGAAAAGAAGATCTTAATGCTAACAAAAGGGTTTATATAAAATGAACGAGCTAATTGCTCAAATTAAAAATCAAATTGCTGCGGCACAGGCCGCCTTTGCGCGCTTAACTCAGCGTGAACAGATAATAATGCTGGGTCTTGCTGGTGGTATAATTTTGCTAATTTTAGTTGTTGTTGGAGTGGCTGTTTCAAGCGCCATTGATGGTGCCGAACATAGAGTAAAAGTTAAAACCAAACAACTTAATCAATTGATTGCCTTGCAAGGGGAATATAAAGCAAGAGAGCAGCAACGGCAGACTCGTTTGAAAGAACTTGGTCGTTCAAATACTCGCTTGGTATCTTTAATAGAATCAGTAGCTAAACAAGCAGGAGTAGAAATTGGTCAGTTGCGACCAGAGGATAGCGAACCAAATGCTGATGGCATAATAGAATCTCGTGTTGATTTACGAGCTAGTAACTTATCTGCAGATAGATTGCAGGATTTTCTTTCTCGTTTAGAAACCTCACCAGGGATAGTTATTATCCGTCGTTTGAAAGTATCAAGACCTTTTAGACGTGATGTGGCTGACATTGAATTAACTATTACTACTTACCAATTAAAAGCTGGATGAATTCTGCAATGTTAAAAAAATGGCGTCGAATACTTATAATTGGCGGGTATGTAATATTTGCAGGATTTTCTTTACTTTTGGCGTTATCCTATACTTTCCCTGCAGATGTAGTTAGCCAACGCCTCGAAAATGAAGTACAGAAAATAACCAATGGTCAATACGCTATTCAATTTAATAATGTTTCAACATATCGTTTCAGTGGAATACATGCGAAAACAGCTATTATTCGTTCTACCCAGCCAGGTAATCAACCATTAAAAATGCAGTTAAATGATTTTCATATACGCGTACAGCTATTACCTTTAATATTATTTCGTTTAGCTATTGCATCTGGTTTCGACATTGAACAGGGTGAACTTGATTTTCAGGTTGAAATGCAAAATTCTGGTGCAATGGATATAAATATGGATGTTGATGATCTAAGTATTTCATCACCCCCAATATTACTACAACAATTTGGTTTGCCAGTAATTGGTTATCTCAATCTAAGAACTGACATAAAATGGAGACCGTTTGATGTAAAGCAGACAAAAGGCGTACTTAACTTGAAACTAGATAAAGTGGCAATTGGGCCAGGTAAAGTATCTGGATTGACAGTACCAACGACAACTATTGGTACTATAAAATTAAATCTAACTGCTAATGATGGCATTATAAAAGTTGCTTCATTTCAACAAGAAGGTGGTCAGGTTCAAATAAATCTTGATGGAAATATAAAATTAAAAACAAAATTTAATTTAAGCAATTTGGATTTATGTATAAAAATAAAACCTGATCAATCATATTTAAATAAAAATCCAAATATCGCAACCGCTTGGGAGTTATCAGCGGCGAAATTTCGTAAAGATCCAAAAGGATTTTTACATATTCCCTATGGCGGCACTATAAATAGACCCATAAAAGGTACAGGCTTGTGTAAAGTTACGAAAGACTTGTAAAGTAAATAAACTCTAATGAAAAATAGTTAAGTTTATTGCTAGTGAGAGGCAAGAAAAATGGGCATCGGAATTGCATTAAGTAATGCTGACCGAACTATCATGTGGCGTACCATTGACACAGGTCTGACTACAATTGGAAGAAATTCTGAATGTGATTTATGTATTCCCGACAATGAAGTACCACCTATGTTAGCTGTTCTTCGAAACGATGGAGATACATTAACCTTAATCAATAGAAATGATGATGGAACCTCAGTAGGCAACCAAATTATTAAGGAAGAATATCGTCTTGGAGATGGTGATTCTATTAAGATAGGCCCGATAACTGGTACTATACATTATCAAGAAGATAAAGAAAAATCTACTAAAAATATGAGTACACGCACCTTATCACAAAATATAATAAGCAGAGAACAAAATAATGACGAAATCCATGCATGGTTATCCGTACCTGAAGTGTTTCCAGGTGAAATATTTACCATAGATACTCAGGGTATTGGCATAGGTTCTGACACGAGTAACGATATAGTGTTGACTGATCCATATGTATCTTCATTTCATGCTCGCCTAACAATTATAAATAATAGAGTAATAGTGCGGGATCTTGGTAGTAGAAATGGTGTGTTTGTTGGTGATCGAAAAGTTTTAGAAGGCGAGGTACCAAGCGGTGTTCAGTTGCGTTTAGGCCGTACTATTCTTTTAATTACTAGTGGCAGTGCAAATGAAGAAACTATTAACAGAAGTGTTAGAGATACACGGCCATTGATTGGCAAAAGTAAAATTATGGATGATTTACGAGAGCGTATCCATCGCGTTGCGGTGGCGTCAGCTCCGGTATTGATTACTGGAGATACTGGTACAGGAAAGGAAGTAGTGGCGAGATTAATTGCAGCGCTTAGCCCTAGAGTGACCAAAAATTTTCATGCAATAAATTGTGGTGCACTTGGCAGGTCTTTAATAGAGTCTGAGCTATTTGGACATGAAAAAGGTGCTTTTACTGGAGCAATTGCCCGTAAAATAGGTGCCTTCGAAGCGGCCAATGGTGGTACATTATTTTTAGATGAAATCGGTGAATTGCCAATAGAATTACAGCCGCAATTGCTTAGAGTATTAGAAACTGGGGAGGTAAGGCGTGTGGGTGCGGTGGATTCGTTTAAAGTAGATGTTAGATTATTAGCAGCAACCAACCGTGGTCTTGAACAAGAAATAGAATTTGGTAATTTTCGTGAAGACTTATATCATCGATTACACGTTTTGGTATTAAAGTTGCCAAATTTACAACAGCGCAAAGAAGATATTCCCGAGTTAACCCAACATTTTATTATTGAATTGACTCCACCTGGTGAACAATTAAAGATTACTGAAAAAGCTATTGCAAAATTAATAGAACATCAGTGGCCAGGTAATGTACGAGAATTACGCAATGTCATACAACGTGCAGTACTTATGCGCCGGGGAGATATTATCGATGATGAAGATATAACTTTTGCAACTAGTACTTTATCCTCTCGCGTACAAACAGCTAGCGCTACTCGCAAACGTACTTTGCAAGAATTAGAACGTGAAGCTATTATTGCTGAATTAGTGAGACATAATGGTAGTAAAACAGAGGCAGCCGTAGCTTTAGGATTGTCACGTTCAACAATTCACCGAAAAATAGAAGAGCATGGTCTCGATGTGAGAACAATATTACGAAATAGGGGGTGTCCCTAAATGTTGGACCGAGAAATTCACGAAAGCCGCGTAAACGATGGCCGCGCGCACAGCAAAATCATGCAAAAGGCTTGCTTGTGGCAAGTCGCAGGCAGGATTTCTGCGAGCACGCGGTCGTAAGTAGCGGATTTCGTGAAGATCGACGGGAGACATT